>NZ_DAVZJY010000004.1:0-33458 GCF_052272535.1 Sutterella sp.
GTGATTCGGGCGCTCCCTCCAACGGGAGCGCCCGTTTTTTCTGCCCGCAGAAAACTGAAGCCGCGCGTCAGATGTCCTTCTCGAGCCGGTGCCTGCCGCCATGGCGGCCGCAGGTCACGACCCGCACGTCGCCCTGGCGCTCGGCGCGCCGGCGGCGGGCTTCCCGGGGATCGACGAGGATGGGCGGGGCGATCTCGAGGCGGTCGCCGTCGTGGAGCACGTCGAGGAGCTCCGCGCGTTTGGCGAAGATCGAGATCCCTTCGTCCTCACGGAGCGTGCGGTTGAAGGCGTCGAGCGCCTCCTCGACCGTCGCGCCGTCGGGGAGGTCGACTTCGCGCTCCCGGGAGCGCGTCGTGCGTCCGTCCGTTGAGATTTTGCTCAGCGTGATCCTCATTCCTTTTCCTCAAAACGTCTGCAAAATTGAAAGCCGATAGAATTTAGCGATTTCCGAGAGAAGACGCAAAGATCCGCCGCTCCCCCGGCCATCCGCCGGCAGCGCCGCGGCGTCCCGGGCTCCGCTCCGAGTTGAAGAAGACGCGGACCCGCAGGAGAACCGAACACAACAAAGAGGCCTAGAAATGGCAAAGAACAATCCGAAGGACCAGAAGGCGAAGGCGAGCGCCACGCCGAAGGTCCTCAACAAGCGCGCCACCTACGACTACTCGATCGAGGAGCGCTTTGAGGCGGGCATCGTCCTCGCCGGCTGGGAAGTGAAGAGCGTGCGCGCAGGCCGCGCGCAGATCAACCTCTCGCACATCTACATCCGCAACGGCGAGCTCTTCCTCTGCAACGCGCACATGAACCCCGCCGACCAGGTCTGCACGCACGAGACGCTCGAGACGAACCGCACGAGAAAGCTCCTCATGCACCGCCGCGAGATCATGAAGCTGATCGGCCGCGTCGAGCGCCAGGGCTACACGCTGGTCCCCCTCAACCTCCACTTCAAGAACGGCCGCGTGAAGGTGGACCTCGCGCTCGCCCGCGGCAAGCGCGAGTTCGAGAAGCGCGCCGACGAGAGCAAGAAGGAGTGGAAGCGCGAGCAGGAGCGCATCATGAAGAAGGACGCGCACGGCCGGCACGTGCTCTGACCGGTGGCGGAGCGCCGCTCCATTAACAAGACAAGAAACTGAACTGAAGCGGTCCCTGCGGGCCGCGGGCGGAGGAAAGCATGTCGAAGACAATCAGGCGCCTGATGAACGGGGCCCTCTCGGCCGCACTCGCAGCGGCGCTTCTCTGCGGCGGCGGGGCCGCCGCACGCACGGCGGTGGACGACAACGGCGACGCGGTGGAGCTCCCCGAGCACGTCGAGCGCGCCGTCGTCGCGAACATCCTGCCCTTGGGGAGCGCCGCGGTCGTCTACTCGGGCGACGCCAAGCGCGTCGTGGGCATGCACCCGGCCTCGCTTTCGGCCGCCGCGGGCGGACTCACGGGGCGCTTCTACCCCGACGCCCTCAAGACGCCCACGGGCTTCATTCAGGGGGCGAACCTCAACATCGAGTCGCTCCTTGCCCTGAAGCCCGACGTCGTCCTCGTCAACGCCCCGGACCGCAGGATGCTCGAGCGCGTGCGCGCGGCGGGCCTCACGGCATTCGGCGTGAGCCCGACGAAGTGGGGCTACGACGTCGTCGAAACCTTCACGGGCTGGGTGAATGCTCTCGAAGCCGTCTTCCCCGACGGAAAGGCCAAGGGAGAATTCCTCAAGTCCGAGATGCGGCGCGCGGCGGACCTGGTGGCGGCCCGCGTGAAGGACGTTCCGGAGTCGGAGAAGCCTTCGGTGCTCTTCGTCGTGCGCACGGACGGGCGGCAGCTCGTGGTCTCCGGCCGGCGCTTCTTCGGCGAATCCTGGTGCGCACTCGCGGGCGCGAAGAACGCCGCCCACGGCATTGCCGCCGAGAACGCCAACGCCGCCGTCACGATGGAGAGCGTCTACGCCTGGAACCCCGACGTGGTGCTCCTCACGAACTTCACGCCGCTCTCGCCCGCGGACCTCTATGCGGGGCGCGACGCCGGCCGCGACTGGTCGCACGTGAAGGCGGTGGCCGAGAAGGCGGTGCACAAGATGCCGCTCGGCGTCTACCGCACCTTCACGCCGTCGCTCGACGCCCCTGTGACGCTCGTCTGGCTCGCCAAGACCCTTCACCCCGCACGCTTCGCCGACGTGGACGTCCGCGCCTGGGCGAAGGACTACTACCGGAAGGGCTTCGGGCTTGAGCTTGCGCAAGCCGATCTCGATCGGCTCTTCTCGCCCGATGCGCGCGCCGCGAAGAACGCCTCGACCAACGTGAGGTCGGGCCGCTGAGGGCTTCACCGCGCTTTTCGACAGGGTCTATCCGCATGAAGCCCGAAGCCGCCGCCATCCCCCACAACTCCGCCCAAGAGGCGCGCCGGCGCACGCGGCGCTTCCGCCTCGTGATGGCGGGTCTCGTGCTGCTCGCCCTTGCGGCCTCCCTCGCGGCGCTCTTCGCCGGGCGCTATGGGCTTCCGGCCTCTGACATCCTCTCGGCGCTTCTTCACCCGCAGACGCACTCGCCCGCGTCGAGCGTCGTCTGGGACGTGCGCATTCCCCGCATTCTTCTCGCGCTCCTCGCGGGCGCGGGGCTCGCCGCCTCTGGCGCGGCCTTTCAGGCGCTCTTCGCCAATCCTCTGGCGGCGCCCGACACGCTCGGCGTCGCGACGGGCGCCTCCTTCGGCGCGGTCCTCGGGATCCTTTGGGGATGGGGGGCGTTCGCGATTCAGTGCCTCTCCGTGCTTTCCGGGCTCGCAGCGATCGCGCTCGTGGTGCTCGTGAGCAGAACGCGCACGGGCGGCGGCGGCTCAATCCTGATGATCGTGCTCGCGGGCATGGTGGTCGGGGCCCTCTTCACCGCGCTCGTGAGCCTCGTCAAGTACGCGGCCGACCCGCAGGACGTGCTCCCCTCGATCACCTTCTGGCTCATGGGCTCGATGACGGGCGCCACGACCTCCTCGATCCTCACGGGGCTCCCGCTCCTCCTTGCGGGCGGGCTCGTCCTCTGGCTTCTCCGCTGGCGCCTCAACGCGGCGACGCTTCCCGCCGAGGAGGCGGCGAGCCTCGGCATCAACGTCCCGCTCCTGCGGGCCGCCGTGATCCTCGCCGCCACCCTGATGACGGCGTCGGTCGTGTCGCTCTGCGGGCTGATCGGCTGGGTGGGGCTGCTCGTCCCGCACGCCGCGCGTCTCGTCTTCGGCGCGGGCAACGACCGGGTGCTGCCCGCTTCGATGGTTCTCGGGGGCATCTTCCTGCTCGTGATCGACACGCTCGCGCGCACGATGACCGAGAGCGAGATTCCCGTCTCGATCCTCACGGCCGTCGTGGGCGCGCCCGTCTTCATCCTCCTCATGCGCCGCACGAGCGCGAGGCTGGGGTGAGGGCGACAGGGAGAAGAACATGCGCTGCGAAGTCCTGAACGGGTCCTTCAGCTACCGCGCGGGCGAGCCCGTGCTTCGGGACGTCAACTTTTCGTTCGACGGAAAGGGCGTCTTCGCGCTCCTCGGGCCCAACGGCGCGGGGAAGACGACGCTCCTCAAATGTCTCTTGGGCCTCATGCCCTGGAGTTCCGGCGAATCGCGCTTCGACGGCAGGCCCCTCTCCGATTGGCCGCGGCGTGCGTTCTGGTCGCGGGTCGCGTACGTGCCGCAGGCGCGGCTCCCGAACCTCGCGTCGCTCTCGATCGCGGAGTTCGTGGTGTTGGGCAGAAGCGCGCGGCTCGGCGCCTTCGCGTCGCCGGGTGCGCGCGATTGGGCGCTCGTCGATGAAGCGCTCGACACCGTCGGCATCCGCAGCCTCGCCGGCCGCCTCTGCTCGGAGGTTTCGGGCGGACAGCTGCAGCTCGCGGCGATCGCGCGGGCCTTGGCCGACGAACCCGAGCTCCTCGTGCTCGACGAACCCGAGAGCAACCTCGACTTCCGCAACCAGGCGGGCGTGCTTTCCGTAATCGACCGCTTGGTGGACGCCGGGCTCGGCGTGATCCTCAACACCCACTTTCCCGCCCACGCGCTGCTGCGCACCACGACGGGACTGCTCGTGCCCAAGGGGGCGGCGCCCATTTTCGGGAAGGCCGAAGCGCTCTTCACGCAAAAGCGCCTCACGGCGCTCTTCGGAATCGACGTCGCGGTGAGGACGCTCGACGTGGAGGGGCGGACGGTCCCCGTGGTGCTCGCGGTCGAGCCTGAGCCGCACCACCCGGCCGGGTGAGTCGCTTTTCGCAGTTTCCGGTTTTCTGCAGATCAGCTCATATTGCAAAAAACGCCTATTTCATTTCGCTCGTTCCATATATTTCACCATGTTGTAAAACGTAACTTGCGTGTTTCCGACGCATTTTCTTGACAGCTGCAGGACCTCGGTAGTATGTTTCGCACACTGCTCCGCGATCCGCGCGCGGGCGGCCAGAACACCTCAACGGACGCGGGGCTCCGCAAACCCGCCTCCGTCCGACCTATAAGAAAAGGAACGAACAAAATGGCGACTTCGGACCGAGTAGTTATCTTCGACACGACGCTGCGCGACGGCGAGCAGGCGCTCCCGCAGAGCCTCTCGATGCGGCAGAAGCTTCAGATCGCGCTTGCGCTCGAAGAGCTCGGCGTGGACGTCATCGAGGCTGGCTTCCCGGTCTCCTCCCAGGGCGACTTCGAATCGGTGCAGATGATCGCCCGGTCGCTCAAGAACGCCGTTCCCTGCGGGCTCTCGCGCGCCGTGGTGAAGGACATCGACGTCGCGGCCGAGGCCCTGAAGGTCGCCGAGCACTTCCGAATACACACCTTCATCGCCACCTCGACCATCCACGTGAAGGACAAGCTCCGCAAGTCCTTCGACGACGTGCTGGCGATGGGCGTCGCGGCCGTGAAGCGCGCCCGTCAGTACACCGACGACGTGGAGTTCTCCTGCGAGGACGCCGGGCGCACCCCGATCGACCAGCTCTGCCGCATGGTGGAGGAGGCGATCGAAGCGGGCGCCACCACGATCAACATCCCCGACACCGTGGGCTACACGGTCCCGACCGAATTCGGCGGCATCATCACGCAGGTGATGAACCGCGTCCCCAACATCGACAAGGCGGTCATCTCGGTCCACTGCCACAACGACCTCGGCATGGCGACGGCGAACTCCATCACGGCCGTGCAGATGGGCGCGCGCCAGATCGAGTGCTGCATGAACGGCCTCGGCGAGCGCGCCGGCAACTGCTCTCTCGAAGAGGTCGCCATGGCGATCAAGCTCCGCTCGAAGGCCCTCGGCGGCCTCTCGACCGGCATCGTCTCGAAGAACATCGCCAGAACGTCCGCGCTCGTCTCCAAGATCTGCCACGAGCCCGTTCCCGCCCACAAGGCGATCGTGGGCTCCAACGCCTTCTCGCACTCCTCGGGCATCCACCAGGACGGCGTCCTCAAGAACCGCGAGACCTATGAGATCCTCACCCCCGAATCCGTCGGCTTCTCGGGCAACACGATGCTCATGACGGCGCGCTCGGGCCGCCACATGATCCGCGAGTGCCTGCGCAAGCTCGGCTACGCCGACGACGACTACGAGCTGAACGACATCTACGCGCGCTTCCTCAAGCTCGCCGACAAGAAGGGCCAGGTCTTCGACTACGACCTGGAGGCCCTCATCTTCTTCACGAAGCTCGATGAAGAGGACGACATGTACCACCTCGACCAGATGAACGTGATGAGCGGCTCGCTCGGCACGATCCCGACGGCGACGGTGCGTCTGCGCGTCGGCCGCCGCACCCGCACGGAGTCGAGCATCGGCAACGGCCCGGTGGACGCGATCTACAACTGCATCACGCACCTCACGGGCATGAAGGTCGTGCTCAAGAGCTACGAGATCTCCGCCAACGGCGCCGGCATGGACGCCCTCGGTCAGGTGGACGTGACAGTGGACTACGAAGGCCGCATCTTCCACGGCATGGGCCTCTCGACCGACGTGATCGAGGCTTCGGCCCTCGCGCTCCTGCGCGCCATCAACAACATCGAGCGCGCCAAGCGCATCCACGCCGAAAAGAAGCGCCCGGGCCGCACCGCCAAGGCCATCGCGGCGGAGGCCGCCCACGAAGCGGCGGACTCGGCTTCCTGACCTCCGGCCGGCGCCCCCCACTCCCGAATTTCAACAGACGGATCGTTCCGCCCTTGCAGGCGGAACGGATCCGAATCCGGTTTGCAACCCCGTTTTTCGACCAGGAAAGAACAACTATGACCCGCAATCACCGCATTGCCGTATTGGCCGGCGACGGCATCGGCCCCGAAGTCATGCAGGAGGCCCTCGCCGTTCTCGACGCCGCGGGCGAACGCTTCGGCTTCACGCTCGAGCGCACCGAAGCCCTCGTGGGCGGCGCCGCGATCGACGCGGCCGGCACGCCGCTCCCCGAAGCCACCATCGCGGCCTGCGACGCCGCCGACGCCATTCTCTTCGGCTCCGTGGGCGGCCCGAAGTGGGACCACCTGCCGCACGCGAAGCGCCCTGAAGCCGGCGCCCTGCTGCCCCTGCGCAAGCGCTACAAGCTCTTTTGCAACCTGCGCCCCGCGCAGATCTTCCCGGGGCTCGCCCCCTTGTCGCCCCTGCGCGCCGACATCTCGGAGAAGGGCTTCAACATGGTGATCGTCCGTGAGCTGACGGGCGGCATCTACTTCGGCACCCCGAAGGGCCGCGAGGGCGAAGGCGAGGACACCCGCGCCTTCGACACCGAGGGCTACACGAAGCGCGAGATCCGCCGCATCGCGGTCGCCGCCTTCGAGGCCGCGCGGCTGCGCCGCCGGAAGGTGACGTCGGTGGACAAGGCGAACGTGCTCGCCTCCTCGGTCCTCTGGCGCGAAACGGTCGAGGAGGTCGCGAAGGACTACCCCGACGTCGAGCTCTCGCACCTCTACATCGACAACGCGACGATGCAGCTGATTCGCGAGCCCTCGCAGTTCGACGTGATGCTCTGCTCCAACATGTTCGGCGACATTCTGTCGGACGAATGCGCGATGATCACGGGCTCGATGGGGCTTCTGCCGTCGGCCTCGATCGGCGAAGGCGGCTTCGGCCTCTACGAGCCCTCGGGCGGTTCGGCTCCCGACATCGCCGGCAAGGGCATCGCCAACCCGGTCGCGCAGATCCTCTCCGCGGCGATGATGCTCCGCTATTCGTTGGGCGAAAAGGAAGCCGCCGACGCCATTGAAAAGGCGGTCGTCGACGCCCTCGAGGCGCGCGAAGTCACCGCCGACCTCGCGCGCGCCGCCGGCGTCGAACCCCTGAACACCAAGGAGATGGGCGCCGCCGTCGTGCGCCGCATCCGCGAGGGGGCCTGATCATGGGAAAGACGCTCTACGAAAAGGTCTACGACGCCCACGTCGTGATGCAGAAGGAGGGCGAGCTGCCGCTCCTCTACATCGACCGCCACATCATCCACGAGGTCACCTCACCCCAGGCCTTCGCGGGCCTCAAGGCCGCGGGCCGCAGGCTCCGCCGTCCCGACCTCATGATCGCGACGATGGACCACGACATCTCGACGCAGCGCCCCACGCTCGAAGCGTGCATGCCGCTCGCGAAGAAGCAGGTGACGACCCTCATTGAGAACTGCCGCGAATTCGGCGTGACGCTTTACGGTCTCGGCGACCAGCGCCAGGGCATCGTGCACATCATCGGGCCCCAGGAGGGCTTCACGCTCCCGGGCACCACGCTCGTCTGCGGCGACTCCCACACGGCGACTCACGGTGCCTTCGGCGCCCTCGCGTTCGGCATCGGCACGTCCGAGGTTGAGCACGTGATGGCGACCCAGACCCTCAAGCAGCAGCGTCTGAAGACCATGCGCATCCGCTGCGACGGCCGTCTGGGCAAGGGGCTCTCGGCGAAGGACCTGATCCTCGCGATCGCGGGCAAGCTCACCACCGCGGGCGGCACGGGCTACGCCGTCGAGTTCGCGGGCGAAGCCGTGCGCGCGCTCACGATGGAGGGGCGCATGACGCTCTCCAACATGGCGATCGAAATGGGCGCCAAGGTCGGCATGGTCGCGCCCGACGAGGTGACCTTTGAATACCTCAAGGGCCGCACCTTCGCGCCGAAGGGCAAGGACTGGGACGAAGCGGTCGAGTACTGGAAGACCCTCGCCTCGGACCCGGACGCGAAGTTCGACGCCGAAGTGGTGCTCGACGCCTCCAAGCTCGAACCACAGGTCACCTGGGGCACGAACCCCGGTCAGACGACCACCATCACCGGGTGCGTGCCGACGCTCGACTCCTTTGAGAACGTCGTCGCCCGCGAGAGCGCCGAGAACGCGCTCGCCTACACGGAACTCAAGGGCGGCCAGGCGATGACCACGGTGCCGATCGACACGGTCTTCATCGGATCGTGCACCAACGGGCGCATCGAGGACTTCCGCGCCGCGGCCGAAGTGCTGCGCGGCCGCAAGGTGGCCCCGGGCGTGCGCGCGCTCGCCGTCCCGGGCTCGGCGGTGGTGCGCGAGATGGCCGAAGCCGAAGGCATCGCGCAGATCTTCCGCGACGCCGGATTTGAGTGGCGTCTCCCCGGGTGCTCGATGTGCCTCGCGATGAACGACGACCGGGCCGAACCCGGGAGCCGCGTCGCCTCCACGTCGAACCGCAACTTCATCGGCCGTCAGGGCCGGGGCTCGCGCACCCACCTGATGAGCCCCGCTTCGGCCGCCGCCGCCGCCGTCGCCGGCCGCATCGCCGACCCCCGCGACTATCTCTAAGGGAATCCAAACGCCATGCAGAAATTCACCGTCTTCACGTCGGTTGCGGTTCCTCTGAACCGCGCCAACGTCGACACCGACCAGATCATCCCGAAGCAGTTCCTCCTCGCCGTGGACAGGAAGGGCTTCGGCCACCACCTCTTTCACGACCACCGGTGGCTCGACGCCGAAGAGACGAAGCCCAATCCCGAGTTCGTGCTCAACTTCCCCGAATACAAGGGCGCGGGGATCCTCGTCGCCCAGGAAAACTTCGGCAACGGCTCGTCGCGCGAACACGCCCCCTGGGCGCTCCTCGAGTACGGCTTGCGCTGCGTGATCGCGCCGTCCTTCGCGGACATCTTCAAGAACAACGCCCTCGGCAACGGCCTGCTGCCCGTTGAACTCAAGCAGTCCGAGATCGACCAGCTCTTCGCTGCGTTGGAATCCAACCGCGGCATGAAGGTCACGGTCGACCTCGAGAAGGAGACCGTGGACGCCGGGGATCTTCACTTCACCTTCAAGGTCGATCCCTTCCGCCGCTGGATGATGCTCGAAGGCCTTGACGCCATCGGCCTCACGCTTCAGGACGAGGACAAGATCGCCGCCTACGAGGCGAAGATGCCCGCCTGGAGGGCGCATCCGAAGGCTGAATAAAGCCTGATTCCACCTCATCAGACCGCAATCAAAAGGCGACGCAGGATCCCTTCCGGCGCCGCCGCTCTCTTTTTCGGAGCCGCCTCAGGGACGCCGGCGGCGCACTATATTTGTGCAATATGGGCCAAAGCTTCTCCTCCGGAGCTTCTCATGCACGATCTGTCGGTTTTCTGCGTCATCACCTTCATCACGGTCCTCACACCCGGCGCGGGCGTGCTCTTCACCGTGGCGAGCGCGCTGCGGGGCGGCATGCGCACGGCCTGGCAGGCGCCCCTCGGGAACGTTCTCGGGTCCTTCGTGATCGCGCTCCTCTGCGTGGTGGGCTTGGGCGCCCTCCTGACCGCCTCCCCCGTCCTCTTCACGATGCTCCAGGGCGTCTCGGCGCTCCTTCTCCTCTACCTCGGTTGGCGCTCGTGGCACGCACCCGCGAAGAGCTTCGCGTCCTTGAAAGACGGCGGCGGAGAGAAGCCGGCCGCGCACCCGCACAGCGACTATTCGCTCTTCATCTCGGCCTTCTTTCTGCAACTCACGAATCCGATGCTCTTCGTGTATCTCGTGTCGCTTTTTCCGCAGTTCATCTCGCCCGAGGACGACTACGCTTCCCGCGCCTCCGTGCTGATGGCGATCTTCGCCGGGTGCGGCATCGTGATCCACCTCGCCTACGGGTATTCCGCCGCCTGGGCGCGGCGCTTCCTCTCAACGCCCCGCGCCTCACTCATCATGAACCGCGTCTCGGGCGCGCTCTTCTGTTTCTTCGGCGTGTCGGTGCTCGTGAAGGCGGGGGCAGTCCTCGCTCCCTTGAGCTGAGTGAAATCCAACGGCGCACCGCTCACAGCACTCGCGCACCCAAAAGAAGAAAAGCTCCCGCACGTCCGCGACGCCGGGAGCTTTTCTTCGTCCGCAAGGGGAGGGACGATCAGTCGTCGAAGTGCATCACCGCGTCGGTGAGGATGTGCGCGGCGGCGAGGAAGTCGTCGGTGCGCATCGCTTCGCGCGGGTTGTGGGAGCCCTCTTGGTTCGCGATGAAGAGCATCGCGAAGGGAATGCCCGCAGCGCCGAAGTTCGCCGCGTCGTGACCCGCGCCCGAAGGCATCTCCTGCACGCCGATCGAAAGGCGGGCGGCGGCGGCCTTGAGGCGCTCGACCAACTTCGCGTCCGAATGGTTGGGCGCGATGAGCGCGGGCGGGTCCATCGTGAAGGCGACGCCCGTCTCCTCAGTAAGGTCGTCGAGAATCCGGTCGATTTTCTTCGAGAACCGCGCGAAGGTCTCGTCTTCGAGTGAGCGCATGTCGAGGGTCATCGTGCATTCGCCGGCGATCACGTTGAACATCGCGGTGTCCGGCGTGCGGATGGCGCCGGTGGTCACGACGAGGTCGCGGCCCATCGAGAGCTCGTGCTCCCAGGCGTCGTGGACCTTGGAGATGAAGCGCGCCGAGGCCGCCACCGCGTCCCTGCGGAAGGGATAGTCGATCGCGCCCGCATGGGCCTGCACGCCGTGGGCGCGGATCGCGCGGTGCACGCGGATGCCGCGGATGCCGGTGACGAGCCCGACACGCTTGGTCTTGGAGCCGTCGAGCTTCTTGCTCTGTTCGATGTGGGCTTCAAAGAAGGCCGCGATCTTCGAGAGATCAATGAGGGGGCGCCCGCCTGTCAGGGCTTTGGGGTCCAGGCCGCGCTCGAGGAGCGCTTCGCGCAGCGGCACCGCCGCGCCGTCGAACCGGCGGTCCAGATCCTCGGGCTTCAGGATACCGAGGATCCCCTTGGTGCCGATCAAGCCCTGCTCCTCGCAGCGGATCACGAGGACGCGGTAGTCGCGCCTGAGTTCGACGCCCAGGGCCTTCAACCAGAAGACCGGGCAGAGGGCGGCCACAATCCCGGCCATGCCGTCGTAGTTGCCGCCGTTCACGACGCTGTCGGCGTGGCTCCCGGAGACCACCGCCGGAAGCGACCGGTCTTTGCCGGGAAGCGTCATCCAGACGTCGCCCGCAGGGTCGATCTCGACTTCGAGCCCGAGCGAACGGCCGAGATCCGCCAAGTATTCGACCACGCGGTCTTCGACCGGCGTGTAGCCGATGCGGGTGACGCCCGTGAGGGGCGCGGCCGAATGCGAGAGCGCCCGCACGTCCGCAAAGAGCTTCTCGACCCGCGGCCCGCAGACCGCGTCAAACGTCTTCTCCGTCATTTCCTTCCTCTTCTCTCTCGCCGAAGAGCCGGTCTTCGCCGGCCGTCTCGAGCGGCAAAACAAAACCCCGGAGCGTTTCTTCGCAAAGCATCCCCGGGGACATTCATTTTCCTCCCGTCCGGGAACGTCCGTTCCGGCCGGGAGGGTGCGTCGGGTCGGGCCCGCCTTTAGTGGAGCTCCACCCCCAGGAAGTCGAGCGCCGTCTGCACGTGCAGCGCCGCACCCTTGACGAGAACGGACTCGTCCACGGTGTACTTCATGTGGTGCTGCGGGTAGATCGCCGCGCAGGCTTCGTTCCGGACGCCGAGGAGCACCATCGCGCCGGGGATCTTCTCCTGGAAGTACGCGAAGTCCTCGCCGCCCATCGTGCGGTCGGGTTCGACGACGCCGTCCTCGCCGAAGATCTTCTTCGCGGCGCCTTCGACGACGTCGCAGACCTTCGGGTCGTTCACGGTCACGGGCACGAGGCGTTCGTACTCGACTTCAGCATTGGCGCGCATCGCCTCGGCCGTGTGCTTCGCGATGCGGGTGATCACGCCCTCAAAGGCCTCGCGGATCGCGGGCTGGAAGGTGCGGGTGGTGCCTTCGAGCACGGCTTCGCCGGCGACGACGTTCCAACGCGAGCCGCTCGTGAACTTGCCCACCGTCACGACGGCGGTGTCGACCGGCGCGAATTCTCGCGCGACCATCGTCTGGAGGTTCATCACCACGGCCGACCCGGCGACCAGGGCGTCGACGCCCTTGTGCGGCTCCGCGCCGTGGGTGGAAAAGCCCTTCACGGTGACCTTGAAGCGGTCGCCCGAAGCCATCGCAGGACCACGGCGGATGCCGATCTTGCCGGCCTCGACGCTCGACCAGACGTGCATGCCGAAGCAGGCGTCGACGCCCTCAAGAGCGCCCTCGGCGATCATCGCCTGCGCGCCGCGGCCGATCTCTTCGGCCGGCTGGAAGGCGAGGACGACGGTGCCCTTGAGCTGGTCCTTGATGTCGTTCAACATATGTGCGGCCGTGAGCAGCATCGAGATGTGGCAGTCGTGGCCGCAGGCGTGCATCACGCCCTTGTTCTCGCTCGCAAACGGCAGCCCCGTCTGTTCGGTGACGGACAGCGCGTCGATGTCGCCGCGTAGCATGATGGTCTTCCCCGGGAGCTTGCCCTCGATCCGGGCGAGCGTTCCCGTGCCCATGCCGCAGACTCTCCAGGGCACGCCGATCGCGTCGAGCTCCTTTCTGATCCGCTCGGCGGTCTTCACCTCCTTCGCGCTCTCTTCGGGATGACGATGGAAGTGGCGGCGCATCTCAACCTGGTAGTCGGCGTACTTCGCCATCAAGTCTTGGAGTGTCATTTTTTTGTCTCTTTCAAACGATCGGAACGAACGGAAGGCGCGTCGCTCCCCTTCGCCCGTCCGGCCTCCTGCGGGAGCGCAGGCCCGGGGCGCGCAGGCGGAGCCGCGCCTTCACTTGGAAATGGATCAGAGGAACTTCACGAAGATGCCCGCGAGCACCACCGAGGTGATCGTCACCGTCACGAAGCCGCCGACGATCATCGACGGGAAGAGACGGCTCATCAGGAAGTCCACTTCAGCCTTGTCGCGGCCTTCGTCGTGGCAGATCTTCTCGGTCATGATCGCGTCGAAGGGGAAGCCGTAGAGGGCCGTGAGGCAGTTGGCGAAGCCGAGCCAGGGCGAGATCTTCAGGATCTTGCCGACGAAGAAGGCGACGATCGCCATGCCGGCCAGGCCGATCACGAGGAGCGTCAACATCGAGCCGATGAGGCCGAAGAGGAGGTCGGGCGTCGTGTCCGCAAGGCCCGAGTAGATGAACATGATCAGGGTGAAGAAGAGCAGGTCCTTCGAACCCGTCTTGTCGAGCACCGAGGGCTCAAGGAAGCCGAGGCGGCAGGCGACGACGCCAAGAACCAGCGCCCAGATCGCGCCCGAGACGCCCGTGAGGATGCCCACCACGATGGCGAGCCACCCCACGAGCGCAAGCTTCAGGAGCACGAAGAACGGCGTGTTCCAGGATTCGGGGAGCGAGAGCGGACCCTTCCTCTCCGTTTCGGGGAGCGCCAGGGCGGCCGCGACCGTGCGGCGGCTGTCCACCGCCTCACCCTCGCCCGCGGCGTTCGCGCGGTATTCGGCGAGGAGGCGCTTCGCTTCGCGCTTCAGGCAGATCGCGGTGAGCGGATAGCCCGCAAAGCCCTGAATGCAGTACATCGAGATCGCGAAGATCGCGGCCTCATGGAGCCCGGCCTCCTGCGCGGCCTTCTGCATCATCGTCGTGGCGACGATGCCGCCCGTAAGCGGCGGCAGACCCGTAATCACGAGGGTCTTGTCCATGAAGAAGGGGCAGAGCACCCAGGCGAGGCCACTCATGCCGACCAAGCCCGCGAGGCAGATGACCACGGTCTTCCACTGCTCGAGGAGACGCTTCAGGGAGAAGAGCGTACCCATGTGGGCGATCAGGAGGAAGATCGCGACCGTGGAGCCGAGCTGCAGGATCTTCGCGTCGGCGACGATGGTCTTCGGCAGGAAGGTCCAGAAGCCGATCAGGATGACCACGGCCGAAATGAAGACGGAGGGCACCCACCCGCGGGTGAGCTTGGAAAGCCAGTCGCCGATGAGGACCACCACGAGGCAGGCCACAAAGGCGGACATGAAGTTGTAAAGCATTGGAATCTCCGGAAAATGCACGCCGCACCTCGTCCGGGCGCTTCCCTCGTGCACTTCATTTCCGGAATTCTATGATCCGCAACTTCCTCTAAACGCTCCTTTTTCCCCTGCAGGGGCGGGAAATTTGCGGCGTGTATGACTCCGGCGCACCGATGTAATGCGTTTTATCTAGATGGGAGAAAGAGCGGTACGCGGACGCCCGCCGCCCTTCGCCCGTAGACATGAGCTGGAGCGGACGAAACGAGCCGCCTGCGACAGGGGCGAGACGGCTTCAGGGAGGGACCGGGCGGGAGGACGCGTCAGCTGCGCACCCGGCGCGGGCGACTGGCCGCCGCGTTCACGAGGGCGTTGAAAAGCGCCTGCGCTTCGGGGCGCAGGTGCGAGAGCATCTCGGGGTGCCACTGCACGCCGAGCATGAAGCGCTTCGTCGGGTCGTCGAAGGACTCGATGATGCCGTCCGCCTTGGAACGCGCGTCGAGCCTGAGCGCAGGGGCGAGGTCCTTGACCGCCTGATGGTGCTTGCTGTTGACCGACACTTCGGTGAGCCCCTCGACGGCGTCGAGGAGCGTGCCCGGTTCGACCACCACCTCGTGGGTCGTCACGGCGTAGTCGGCCTCCTGGGCGTGGACGCCTCTGGGAACGCCGAGCGCCGTCTCGATGTCCTGATAAAGCGTGCCGCCGTAGACCACGTTGAGGACCTGGCAGCCGCGGCAGATGCCGAGCGTCGGGAGGTCGCGCTCGATCGCGAGCCCCGCGTAGATCCATTCCGCGCGGTCGCGCTCGGGGATGACGGCGCCGCACTCGGGGCGCTTCTCCTCGCCGTAGCGCGCGGGATCAACGTCCGCGCCCCCGGTGATGAGGAGGCCGTCGAGGCGGTCGAACACCGCGCGCAGGTCCTCTTCAGGCGCCGTGATGGGGAGCAGCACCGGAATCCCGCCCGCCCGCGTCACGCTCTCGAGGTACTGGTTCCTCACGCCGATGATGCTTTCGGGCCTCAGGGCCGCGGTCACGCCGATGATGGGCTTCATAGAAAATCGGCGCGGAAACCTCTGTCTTCAGACAGGGGAGGAAGCGCCGTCCTCGTCAAAAAAAAACTTCAGGAGACCCCTGACTTCAGGCAGGGGAGGAATGAGGTGTGGGGCGCAACCACGCATACCCATATCCGTCGTTGAGTGAAATCAACCGGCAGTATTTCCAACTGACGCCTTGTACGACACCCTTGAGCGTCTGAATGTTGAAGGAGCCCGATGCCCGGACGGCAGCGCGGCCCCGCCAGAATCCGGCCTTCTTTCCGCAAGGAACGACGGCTTCCACCATGTCGCCCGTGGCAAACCCATGCACACGCTTTTGCCGCATCAGGTAGCCGCGCGGGAAGCCGAATTTCGTCAGGCGCGTTCGCTGCCGGGATCCACGCCCTGTGCACCGCACCTGAAGGATGTCGAGGTTCTTCGGGATGTGCACGCCGCTGATGCGCCCGACGCAGAGCGCATCGTTCCAGTGCTCCTTCGTCACGTCGAAGACATGCCGGTTGAACTTCGTGAGCGCTCCCGTCCCTGACTCAACCGGCAGGCCGGTGGCCTGAAGCGCCCTGTAGAGTGCCCGCCGCGTCGCATTCACGGCGGCGGCATCTCTGAGCGGGGTCTTGATCTGCCGCTTCACCCGCGCGAGCACTTCGGGCCTGCCCTTGAGGAAGGCCTCGACCGGTTTGGCGCCCTTCTTCTGATTGCACGGAATGCAGGCTGTGACGAGATTGGAGACACGGTCGGAACCGCCCGCCGCACGGGGGACTACATGGTCGATGTTGAGCGGGACGTTCTCTGCGCCGCAGTAGACGCACTTCCGACCGAACTTCTCCAACAGGTACTCGCGCACGTCGTAGGAGAAGAGCGTGCCCTGCTGATACTCCGTCCCGGAGATCTCCGGGTTCTGGAGCTTCTGCGTATCGAACTTCACGACCTCCACGGCAATGCCGCTCACCGGGGCGAACCGCCGGATCCGCTCCACCCACGAAAGGGTGGAATCGACCCGGTGCTGCAGCGACGGCGGCAGGCACTTCTCTCGCCGCCGGCGGTTGTTGAAGCGGGGGGCTCGATAGCGCAGGTTGGCCGATCGTCTGCGGCGCCGGAAGGCGCTGCGCGCCTGCATGGCGTCGCGAATGGCCGCTCCCCGATGCACAAGGTCAAAGAACGCGAGTGCATGATGGTGCTTCTTTTCGTCCTCCCTCACCACGGCGATGCCCGTCTCCTTCGAGCCGGGATCGATCTTGACGAGTACGGGCTGAACCTCCGACTCCCCGCGCGTGCGGTCAACGAGACGGATGGTGAAGGGATGCAGCCCCGCCACCCTTGCTCGGCCTGCCCGCAGAAGCCGCCGCGCCCTTGCGGGGCGGCACGGCATCAGCGGCCGCTTCTTCTTGTCCAATACGAAGACTGTTGTTGACATGAAAAAATGAACCTTACGGTTGAATCGGGCATGAAGCCCGTGACGCCGCCCGAAGGCGGTCTCCCCTCGCCAATGTTGCAGACCGGCGTTGCATCTCGAACCGTTTCGTGCGTACCCAATGCTTGTCTGCTTTCGAGACTTCCAGGGTCCGGAACTGAGGAAGCATCCCGGAGTGGGTCTTGAACCTGTCTGCAACGTAGTTCTTAAAGAACTGAGGCTGGTCAACTAGACCTGCTTTCACAAGCCTCGGCCTTCAGGCCGGGGTAGTTGACCTCTTCCTCAAACTTGCAGGGAGGGCGTCTGGTCCCGTTGAAAAGGGAGGAGCGCCGCAAAGACAATCCGGGTCGGCTCTCAATCGTGAGGACCGGCCCGGAAGATTTTATGGAAGGACGGAATCGGCCGCATCAAGCGCTTTGACTAGACGCGCCGTTGGAGCCGCCGCCCCTGCGGCCTTCGGCGAGGGCCGCGGCGGTCTTCGCGGTCTCCGCCTCAAGCTCCGTCTGCAGGAGCTTCACCATCATGAAGCGGTTGAGGAGCTCGCGGGCGAAGAGCAGAAACCCGAGGTAGAGCTCGCTCTTGCGCAGCGAAATGTGCTCGTCGCCGATCTGCACGAGGAAGCTCTGCTGCGCCTCGTCGAGGTGTTCGAGGATCCGCGTGCAGGCCTGCGGCGTGAAGTCGTCGCGCACCTGCTGGATGTCCTTGGCGAGCAGGATCGCGTTCTCACGCATCTTCCCCGTGAAGGGCGAGTGGCTGTTGGCGACGTAGTTTTCGGCGACGCCGAGCTGATCGCGCAGCGAATGGCTCACCTCCTTCATGCTCGTGAAGGCGCGGTAGTAGAAGTTGCGCGCATCGCGGTCGCGCTTTTTGCCGCCCCCTTGGAGCGCCATCGAGTAGTAGGCGCTGCGCCGCTCGGAGATCTCGTCCATGAGCGAGATGGCGTCGGCCTTGTAGCGCACGAGCGCCTCGGAGTCTTCGTGGAGGAACGCCTCGAGCCCCTCGGCGAAGTCCGTGAGCGTGCGGTGGACGTAGACGTTGACGTTCGTGGTGAGCAGTTCGCAGATCGACTCCTGGTCGCCGCGGTCGATCTGGCGCGTCGTTTCGATGATCTCCTCGGGTTCGCCCTTCGTGAGGAAGTTGGTCTTCACGATGACGGCGAGCGCCGTGAGCATGCCGATGAGAATCACGGGCTGCCCCCAGAGGGACATCAAGGTGGCGACGAACCCGCAGGCCGTCGCGGCCGTGAAGGCCGTGAGGAACCACCCCGTGATCACCGTGAGGACGCCCGAAATGCGGTAGACGGCGCTCTCGCGGTCCCAGGCGCGGTCGGAGAGCGACGACCCCATCGCGACCATGAAGGTGACGTAGGTGGTCGAGAGCGGAAGCTTCATCGCGGTGGCGGACGCGATCAGCGTCGCGGCGAGCACGAGATTCACGCTCGCGCGCAGCTCATCGAACGGCAGTTCCGTCTCGCCCGGCTTCGGACGAGGCTTCACGAAGCGCGTGTCGATCGCGGCGAAGACCGAGCGCGGAATGATCTGATGGATCACTTCGTTGGTGCGCAGGGCGCTCCTCACCATGATGCGCGCCGGGAGCGAGGAGCCGAACTGCTCCTTGCCGCCGCGCGTGGCCGACGAGAGGTTCACCGACGTGCGGATCACGCGGTGGGCCTTCTTCGAGAACCAGAGCGTGAGGCACATCACGATGCCCGAGAACGCGAGGATCAGGGTCGGGGTGTGGGTGACTTCGCGCAGCCCGCTCATCGTCATCTCCGCGGGATCAGCGCCGGGCGTCGCCGCCAGGATGTTGAAGCTGTCCAGAGCCGCGACCGGCACGCCCACGAAGTTCACGAGGTCGTTGCCGGCGAAGGCGAAGGCGAGCGCGAAGGTGCCCGCGAGGATGATGAAGGGGAAGATGTTCGCGCGCAACAGCAGGATCGCCGCCTGCAGCACCACGAACCAGAAGGCGAAGACGCCGGTCAGGATCGCCTCGGTGTTCGCATCCATCCATTCGATCCACTCGATCTGCATGAAGCTCGCGCCGCGTGCGCCCTTCATCACGAGGAAGTAGAGGATCGCGGTGAGCGAGGCCGCGCCGTAAAGCCCCCCGAGCCAGCGGTAGATGCGCTGATACTGGAAGGTGAAGATGAGGCGCAGCACGTACTGCACGACGAGGCCCGAGAAGAAGGCGACGATCACCGAGACGAGGATGCCCATGATCATCGCGAGGGCCTTGCCGGAGTTGACGTACTGCCCGAGCTCGGTCATCGGCGCCCCGCTCGTCCAGATCTTCCAGCAGGCGACGGCAAGCGTTCCGCCCAGGAGCTCGAAGACGATCGAGACGGTCGTGGAGGTCGGCAGCCCCAGGGAGTTGAAGGTGTTGAGGAGCAGCACGTCCGTCACAATCACCGCGCAGAAGATGACCATCACCTCCTTGAAGGTGAGCATCTCCGGGACGAAAACGCCCGTCTTGGCGATCTCCATCATCCCCGAGGAGAAGGTGGCGCCGAGGAGCACGCCCGCGCTCGCAACGGCGAGGATCACCCAGAAGGGCGCGGTGCGCGAGCCTACGGCGGAGTTGAGGAAGTTCACCGCGTCGTTGGAGACGCCGACGAAGAGGTCGCAGATGGCGAGCGCCGCAAGCAGCGCGAGAACGATGTAGAGGAATATGTCCACGTTGGCCCCAGATGACTCATTCGGGCGCTTCGCCGCTTCACCATCTTCACCGCTTCACCAGTCGACATCCTCCGCCCCCGTAAACGGGTCGTCGGATCGGACTTTTCCTGCGGTTGCGCCGAAGCTTTGGGCGGGCCCGGTCGTTCGAATATCAAACGAACACTAACGGTGCGCATTGTAGGAGAGGCTCTTCCGTCCGGGCAATCCTGCCGAAAGGCGTAGCCTATGGGAGGAGCGGTCCCGCGGCGCCGCACGCCGGTCCGGCGCCGCCGCGGGCTCGGGACGCGCTCACAACTTCTTCGAGACGCCGCGCATCGAGGGCTCGACGTGCGGGCGCTTGAGGTAGAGCCAGACCACCATCGGCAGCAACACGAAGCCCGAGAGGAAGACCACCGCCTTGATCGAGAACCACATCGCGAAGGCGCCGCCCGCGATCGGCCCGATCACGCTCCCGACCTGCTGCGCGGCGTAGGAGAGCCCGAAGATGCGGCCGCGATCCTCGGGACCCGTGGAGTTCGTGAGCACGGCGTTGATCGCGGGGAAGATCCCGGCGAAGGCGAGGCCGCCGATGAAGCGCCAGATGCCGAACGCGATGAGCGTGTCGGGAATCGCCTGCACCATGCCGAAGACCGCGGACCCGAGGAGCGCGAGGTAGAGGACCGGCCGGTAGCCGAACTTCTGTCCCGCCACGCCCCAGATGGGCGAGGCGATCACGCCCGAGACGCCCACGACTGAGAAGAGGATGCCGGTGACGAGGACGAGCCGATCCATACTCCCCTGGAGCTCCCCGACGTAAAGCGGGAGCACGGGCTGCAGCAGCAGAATCGTCATCTGCACGACGCCCGCGGTGATGAGCATGCGCTGCACCACGGGAACTTTGAGCAGATTGGTCTTGGGGCGCGCCGGGGCGTCAGCCGCCGGCTTCTTCCGCCTCGGCTCGCGCACCTTGAAGATGATCATCAGCGAGATGATGAAGAGCGACGCGGATCCGAGGAAGAAGGTCGCGCGCATGCCGAAAGCTTCAGCGAGAAGACCGCCCACGAGGGGCCCGATCACGCCGCCCGCGGTGAGGCCCGCCTGCATGGTGCCCAGGGAGAACCCGAGGCGCTCCTTCGGGACCGAACTCGAGATGATCGCGAGGCACGCGGGCCAGAGGCCTGCGGCGAAGCCCTGGAAGGCGCGCACCGCAAGGAGCTGCCACTCGTTCTGGACGATCCCTCCGAGCCCATAGGAAATGGAGAGCAGGATCGCCGCGCGCACGGCCATGAGCTTCTTGCTCTTCTTGTCGGCCATCGCGCCCCAGATGGGCGCCATCACGCCCGAGATGAGGAACGAGACGGAGAAGACGAGGCCCGACCAGAGGTTGACGTCGTCCTGACTGACGTGGAGCTCCTCGAGGAGGTACATCGGCAGGAACGGGATGAGCATCGTGTAGGAGAGCGACATCAGCACGGTCGCGGCCGTGAGGATCGCGAGCGTCGTCTTCCAGTTGGCGAGGATTTCACGCTGCTCCTCGGCCTCCCGCGCCGCCTTCGGGGCGCTGGGTTCGGCGCCCTCGAAGGCGATCTCGTGGGGTTCATCATAAATGCCCGCCGCTTCGTGCTCGGCGTGCTGCGCCTCCTCGAGCTTGGCGCGCGCCCGGGCGCGCTCCGCTCCCGGGGGATTGTTCTTCTTTTCTGGGGTCTCGTTGGGCTCGGTCATGACGGCTTCGTCTGGGGCGGGGAGGACGACGGAGAAGGGTCTCCATGCCGGCGCGCCCGTAGCGAGCGGCCGCCGCGCCTCCCGTGAGGGATTCGGGGTGGAGGGGGCTGCAAAACCGGATGAGCCGGCCTCAACAGAGATAATGCTACCCCTCAGGGGAGAGCTTTGGCGGCCTGCTCCCGCATCGGCGGACGTTAGTACATACTTCGCGGCGAAAGTTGGAATGAGCTTCAGCGCACGAAGGGAAAGAGCTGGTCGACGAGGTGGCGCATGATGAGGTTCACGTCGCCGTAGAGGCCCGAGACGAGGGGATTGGAGGCGTCGTCCCCAGCGGCCCCCGTGCCCGTGCGCCGCCAGGCCTGTTCGGCGGGCGTGCGGCGCCATTGGGCGCGCTGCGTCTCGCCCGTGTAGAGGTCGCGGTAGTCGAGCGTGATCTTCTCGGGGAGGTCTCCGGGCGTCCAGACGCGCGCGCCGGTGAGGAGGAGATGAAAGCGGCAGCGCTTCGCATCGGGCTCCTCGGTGGGCTGCAGGAACACCGCGCGGTAGCCGTGGTCGTGGAGCGCCCGGCGCAGCGCCAGCTCGAATTCGCTCGAGTTCTCCGTCCCCGGCGCAAGGCAGACCGTCTCGCCCTGGGCGGGAAGCCCCGTCACGAGGCCCGCGGGGTCCTGCGAGCGCGCCGAGAGGTCCGCGTCGAGCACGGGCCCGCCCGCGCATCCGCCAAGGAGCGCGGCGGCGAAGACGACTGAAAGAAGAGCGCTCATGCGCGCGGATGCTTTCCTGGAGACCATGGCTGGTTCTGCGTGCGTTGTCGAGAAGGAAAAGGTTAACGCAGTTCTCCGGCTTCGGGCGCAGGGCCACCCGTTGGTACAATCTCGGGCTCGGAGAAACAGTCATTCCCGTCCTGCAGCCATGTCCCAGCGTCCCGCCCTCTACAACCCCAAGCTCGTCTGCGCCGCCGCGCTCATCTTCACGCCGATCTTCGGCGCCGCACTCCAGGCGCGCAACTGGATGAACCTCGGCAAACCGGAAAACGCCGCGGCGAGCCGGATGTGGATCCGCTCGACCTTCTGGCTCCTCCTCGTCTACCTGGTGATGCAGACCATCTTCCGCAACGAGCCCGTGATGAACTGGCTCGGGCCCTACTTCCTGATCGTGCTCTGGGGCGCGTGGATGCTCACCTCGGGCTGGCAGCAGCTCGCACACTGCGCGCGCGTCGTGGGCCGCGACTACGATCCGCTCCCCATGGGCCGGCCGATCTTCCTCGGGCTCGGCGGCTGGGTCGCATGGAGCCTCGTCACCTTCACGATCACCGTCGGCCTCGCCCTGGCGGGCATCGACCCGATGCCCGGCGTCGAGGCGCCCAAAGCCGACGACTCCGGCGTCGTGATCCGCGTTCCGAAGGAAGGCGGCGACCCGGTGGTCGAACCCCTGCCGCCCGCCGCCCCGAAGAGCGGCGAAGCGGGCAAGTAGCACTCACTCCTCTCCCCCCGCCATGCCCAAGCGCCCGGATCCGCTCTTTGAGATTCCCCGTCCGGCCGCCTTCACCGAGCCCGTGCTCGATCTTCTGGGCGGCGTCGCCCGCCCGCGACCCCTCACCGGGGGCGAGGCGATCGCGGCGCTCGAGCGCATTGAATCGCAGGCCCGTGCGGGAGACCCGACCGCACAGGCCGAGCTCGCGCGGCGGCTCCTCACCGAAGACCCCGACGCGCGCAAAAACCGCCGCGCGCTGCTGCTCCTCAGGAAGTCCGCCGCCGCAGGCTCCCGGGAGGGCCTGCACCTCCTCGCACTCCTCCACCTGCGCGGCCAGGGGATGAAGCAGAACCTCACCGAAGGCGTGCGGCTTCTCGAAGAGGCGGCGCTCCGCGGGAGCCTGCCTGCGCAGACCGACCTCGCGAAGGCCTGTGCATTGGGCGTCGGAACGCCGAAGAACGAAGCGAAGGCGCTCTATTGGCTGCGACTCGCCGCCGCGCAGGGCGACGCCGCGTCTGCGCTCGCCGCGGGCCGCATGTACCGCAAGGGGGAAGGGACTGAGAAGAACGACGAAGCCGCGGCGAAGTGGCTCGAAGACGCGGCGAAGGCGGGACTTCCGGCCGCGCAGTACGAACTTGCCGAACTCCTGCGCCGGCGCGACGCGGGCGCGCGTGATCCGGCAAAGAGCCGCCGCTGGATGCGCGAGGCGGCCTTCTCCGGCATCGTCGAGGCGCAGTTCCGCATCGGCGTGGCGAGTTGGTCGGGTGCGGGCGGGTCGGTCGATCAGCGCGAGGCCGTGCGGTGGCTCTGCCGCGCGGCTGAAGGGGGCTCTGCCAAGGCCGCCGCGATGCTCGCCGGCTTTCTGATGACCGGAAACGGCCTCCCGCTCTCCCCCGCGCGCGCCTGGACGCTCTTTCTCTGGGCGCAGCGCCTCGGCGACGCGGATTCGGGGCCGCTCGCGCGGATGTTGGAAGGGCAGCTCACGGCGGAGGAGCGCCGCGACGGTGCGGCGCTCCTCGCTCAAGCGCGCCCCAAGGAGCTCCTCGAAGCCCTCATCCCGCGCCGGGAGCGCTGAGGCAGTCCGAAGGGTTGCGCAGAGGCCTCTGAAAGAGGCCGCAGAGAAGACCGCAAAGGGGACCGCAGAGAAGGCGCAGCGCTTGCTGCAGACAAAAAAAGAGTCATTGTCGGCTCTAACGAACCGGCCTTCGTCTGAAGAACATCCGGATTCTGCGCCGAATGGCCTTCAGACGAACGCGGTGGAGAACTCCACCGTCCTACGCCGGGTCTGCACCGAAGCAATGACTCTGAAAATACCACCAAAGGAGATGTCTCAGTTGCCCGAGACAGCTGTCGCGATTTCTCGCGACGAAGACATTGTCCCATGGAAAACCCGACCGTGCAGGAAATATGGGCTGTTTCTCATGTAAAAATTTGCACCATTTGAGCTTCCTCAAAGTCGTCCTTAGATTGCCTTTACACTTCTTGTCGGCCTCATCTACTTATCTCAGGGTACAGGGTTTACCCTCGATTACGCTCAATAACGGTTTCAAGGCTCGAAGATCGAAAGCGGATTTTTTTGAGTAGGCGCAAATTGAGGGCGTGTGATCTCGGGCGGCAGGGAGAGTTGCCGCTCCGGCAGGTGTTAGAGTTGATCCAATACAGTCGGAATCAGCGCGCGGTGGCGCGGCTTCCCTGCGCTCCCGATAGGCTTAGTCCCGCCGCCGAGGATTCCACCCGAACGCGTGCGGGGTGCCTCCTCAAGCCCCGAAGGACGGTCCTCCGAACCCTGCTCATTCTCCAAGGAACTCATCATGAACCGTCAAGAACTTGTTGACCGCGTAGCCGCCCGCAACACCGCGAGCAAGGCTGAAGTGGACCGCATCATCGTGAGCATGCTCGAGGAGATCATCGCCGCCGTCCGCCGCGGCGAATCGGTGACGCTGATCGGCTTCGGCACCTTCAAGAGCGTCGAGAGCGCCCCGCGCATCGGCCGCAACCCCGCGACGGGCGGTCAGATACACATCCCCGCGGCGCTCAAGCCGAAGTTCGTCCCCGGCACGGGCTTCAAGGAGATGATCAACCGCTGACGCATCCCTCTTCGGACGCCGCCGCGCTGCGGCGGCTCCCCCGACGAAGCGCGGCGGAATAGAGCAAGGGCGGACTCCCGGCTGAGGGGCCCGCCCTTGCTCTATTGGAACGGTGGTCAGCGGTCGTTGCGCCGCTCGATGAAGTGCGCGAAGTGCGCCCGGAACCAGTCCATCGTCTCGGGCGCCGGATAGTCCGCCCCGACCGCGGGGAAGCGCGCTATGAGCTCCCCGGGAGGATTGCGGTGAATCTGGAGCGCGAAGGTCTCGACGCCCCGGTCTTCGAGCCAACGGCCCACCTCGAGGAGCTTCTCGTCCGAGAGCCAGTCCGGGTGCGCGGTGGTGCGGCACTCCAAGGCGACGCCCGACTCCCGGATCAGGCGGAAGGATTCGAGGAAGTGCGCCGCGGCATGCCTGCGGCCCGCGACCCGTTCATAGAGCACCGCGTCTTCGGGCGGCGCCTTGACGTCGAGCCCCACCCAGTCGGTGAGGGGCAGGACGTCGGCGAGCCTATGCGGGAGGATTCCCGCGGTGTGAAGCCCCACGGCAAAGCCCATGTCCCGCACGGCGCGCATCGCCGCGGGAAGCGCCGGGTCCGCGGTGGGCTCGCCCCCGGAGAAGACCACGGCGTCGAGGAGCCCCCGCCGACGCCTGAGGAGCGCCTCGAGCTTCTCCCACGAGTCGTGTTCATACGCGGGGTCGAAGTCCGCGGGCTGCATCCACGGGTTCTGGCAGTAGATGCACCTCCAGGGACACCCCTGGAGGAACGCCACCGCCGAGAGCTTCCCCGGAAAATCAATGGTCGTGAAAGGGGTGATCCCGGCGACGCGCAGACGCGCGGCCGGGATCACGGGTGCTTTCGAATCGCCCGGAGGGACCGATCCCTCCCGGGGTTGGATTTCAATCATGCGGGGGACATGCCGGCGGTCAGCGGCCGCAGCAGGTGCCGGCGATGGCGCCGTGGTGCGCGGCGCTCTTCTCGGTGAAGCAGACGCGTTCGTTGAACTCGCCCTTCTTGCCGATGTTGAAGCTCTGCACCGGACGGTGATAGCCCATCACGCGGGTCCAGACCTCGCACTTCTGGCGTTCGCTCTCCTTGAGTTCGATCTGCTGGGTTTCCTGAGTCATGTTCATCTCCATTGAGCTTTCTTCCGGGGAGAGGCCATCTTATCAGCCGCAGCCCTTCCGGCGTGATTGATTTTTCCTTTCCGCACCCAAGATCCTGCATATCGCTGCGGCGAAACATACAGGATCTTGTGCCGACAGCAGCGCTGCCCCGTCAGTTCGCCGCTTCGCGGGCGGCCTGCGCCTTCTCGAGCGCGCGGCGCTTGCGGGCGATCAGTTCCGCGTCGCACTTCGGACAAAAGTCGTGACGGCCCGAGAGATACCCGTGCTTCGGGCAGATCGAGAAGGTGGGCGTGATCGTGATGTAGGGCAGGCGGAAGTTGGTGAGGGCGCGCCGCACGAGATCGCGGCATGCCTCGGGCGAGCTCACCGCCTCGTTCATGTAGAGGTGGAGCACGGTGCCGCCGGTGTACTTGCGCTGCAGGTCGTCCTGACGCTCAAGGGCCTCGAAGGGATCGTCGGTGAAGTTCACCGGGAGCTGCGAGGAGTTCGTGTAGTAGGGGTTGGAGGGGGTGCCCGCCTGGATGATCCCGGGGAAGCGCTTGCGGTCTTCCTTCGCGAAGCGGTAGGTCGTGCCCTCCGCAGGCGTCGCCTCGAGGTTGTACATGTGGTCCGTCTCCTCCTGGAAGGCGACGAGCTTTTCTCGGACGTGGTCGAGGAAGGCGAGCGCGAAGGCGTGGCCCCATTCGGTCGTGATGTCGTCGCGGTCGTCGGTGTAGTTGCGGATCATCTCGTTGATGCCGTTCACGCCGATCGTGGAGAAGTGGTTCCGCAACGTCCCGAGGTAGCGCTTCGTGTAGGGGAAGAGCCCCTGATCGATGTGGCGCTGAATCACCTTGCGCTTGATCTCAAGGCTCGTCTTCGCGAGCTCGAGGAGCTGGTCGAGGCGCTCGTAGAGGTGCTTCTCGTCGCCCTTGAAGAGGTACCCCAAGCGCGCGCAGTTGATCGTCACGACGCCGAGGGACCCGGTCTGCTCGGCCGAACCGAAGAGCCCGTTGCCGCGCTTGAGGAGTTCGCGCAGATCGAGCTGCAGGCGGCAGCACATCGAGCGGATCATGTTGGGCTTGAGTTCCGAATTGATGAAGTTCTGGAAGTACGGCAACCCGTAGCGCGCCGTCATGTCGAAGAGTCGCAGCGCATTGGGGCTGTCCCAGTCGAAGTCCGGCGTGATGTTGTAGGTCGGAATCGGGAACGTGAAGACGCGACCCTTGGCGTCGCCCTTCATCATCACCTCGATGTAGGCGCGGTTGATCATGTCCATCTCGGCCTGAAGTTCGCCGTAGGTGAAGGGCATGGTCTCGCCCCCGATCACCGGGTGCTCGCCCTGCAGGTCATGCGGGCAGGTCCAGTCGAAGGTGAGGTTCGTGAACGGGGTCTGCGTGCCCCAGCGCGAGGGGACGTTGAGGTTGTAGATGAGCTCCTGGATGCACTGCAAGACCTCGTGGTAGGGGAGGTTGTCCTTACGGATGAAGGGCGCGAGGTACGTGTCGAAGGACGAGAACGCCTGCGCGCCCGCCCATTCGTTCTGCATGGTCCCGAGGAAGTTGACGATCTGTCCGGTCGCCGAAGAGAGGTGCTTCGGGGGATTCGCCTCGACCTTGCCGGAGACGCCGTTCAGGCCCTCCTGCAGGAGCGTGCGCAGCGACCACCCGGCGCAGTAGCCCGAGAGCATGTCGAGGTCGTGGACGTGCACGTCCGCCTCGCGGTGCGCACGGCCCACTTCGGGCGGGTAGATGAAGTTGAGCCAGTAGTTGGCGACCACCTTCCCCGAGACGTTGAGGATGAGGCCGCCTAGCGAATAGCCCTGGTTGGCGTTCGCGTTCACGCGCCAGTCGAGCTGGTCGAGGTACTCGTTGATCGAGCTCTCGACGTTCACCCAGCTCTTCTTCGCGTCGCGCGCCTTCGCGCGCGATTCGCGGTACACGATGTAGGCGCGCAGCGTCGTGAAGCACCCCGCGTCGAAGAGCGCGTGCTCGACGGCGTCCTGCACCCATTCGATCGAGGGCGTGCGCGAGGCGTCGTGGTTCGTGAGGCGCGGCAGCACGAGTTCCTCGACGATCCGGCGGGCCTTCGCGTCGTCGAACTCCTTCGTCGCGCGGCCGGCCTTGGCGACCGCCTTCACGATCTTTTCGGGGTCGAAGTCCCTCACGGACCCATCGCGCTTGAGGAGGTGCAGGGGCAGAGCACTGGTCATCGTTCAGTTTCCAGAAAAAACAGGATGAAATAAAGGGACGACAACTTATGGTAGTTCTTCCATGCAGAACTCACCATAGGTTGTGGTCCCTCTGAGGCGTTGCGGAAAGTATAGCGGACGCCCTCCCTCCGCGCCTCCCCCGTGAGGAGCAGTCCCGGCGCGCCGCCGCAGGCGCCGCCCGTTGCGCTCCCCATTTGTCGAGGAAGCGGGCCTCTCCCCGTGTTTTCCCGATGGAGACAAACGTACACGTGCAGCCGGAAAAGGCCGGGCATCGGAGCGCCTGGTCTTCAGGGAGGACCTTCCTAGGGTTATCCCTGACCTCGACGTCGATCTTGAGATGGAGTGCTTCTCCGTGTGGAAAGATCACCGCTCCGAGGGCGCAAGGGATAATCCTCACCATCCTTCTAGGATGAAATGCCTAGAATACATATCGGATCAATTCCTCCTTCCGGCTCGTTGGAGCCGGCAAGGCGTGCGTCGACATCGGGCGCTTCCGAGGGGCTGTATTGGAATGGCCGCCCAAGCGTCAAGCCGGCCGTCATTGCTAATGCAAGCATGCCGCGCCCGAATGTTGTTCTAGCCCGCGATGCTTCTGCACCGCGGGCTTTTTTTGTCTAGGCCCCGCAGCAAGGTCCGAAAAGTCGTGCGCAGCGGGCTCGAAGCGCCCGAAACCTACGCAGAAACACGTGTGACGGACCGAAAGCCCGTGGCACCCCGACGCCGCATGACGGTGCGGTGACGACCACACGACGCATTTGACCTATGTCAAATGTATGTGCAAAAAAGCGGCCTTTCGAACCTGCCGGAGCCTCCCGCCCCCTCTGGTCGCCTCGGCGGGTTCCCCTGCCGGCAGAGCCTCCGGAGTTCCGGAGGGCGGGCCGCACCGCCGTGCCCCGGCTCCGGAGGAGAGCCCCGAAACGGCGTGCAGGAGCCTCGTCCCTCCTCACCCGGATCTGCCGGGGCGCGGATCACACAGGCGGCGACCCGGAATGTGGGCGCGGGGCGCCCACGGCGCCGGGCCGCGGCGCCGTGGGCGACGCACGCGGACATGCGTGGACGACGGACATAAAAAGGGCTGATGACGTCCCTTTCCGTCATCAGCCCTTTGTATGCAGCTTGTGAAGAATGATGCAGGACCAACCACACCACCTTATTGCGCTTGAGGAGCAACGCATGTGCATTTGTTTTGTTCCGCTGCGGAACTAAAGTTACGCTTTTTACATCTCTCATGCAAACCCTAACTTCAATGTTATAAAATTCATCTTATTGGTGCATTCCAAGGGTTTTCCATTAGTTATTAACCGATGAAATTCACCAATTCGGTGCATTTTAAGGCGACGTTCATTTGGCGCGAATACGCTTTTTCACGTATAAAAATGGGCTCCAGAGGTCCTGTTTGGCGAGGCCTTCCGGGAGGCGTCCGGGATCAGCGCCGCGGACCTCATCCGTCGGGCCGACGCGCCGACGCGCGGCTCCTGCCTGCGCCCCGCGCCCTCAGGCTCCGCTCGGGGACCGATAAAATGCCAATCTGAAGACGTCCCGCTTCAGGGCCCGTGACGCCGCGGCTTTGCGCGGCTGCGCCCCGGGCGTCTTTGCCGCAAATGAAGAGCGGCGGCCCTGCCCGCCCGGAAGGATGAGACGAACCTTCCGGACGACGCGCCGCCGCGCGAAAAGAACATGACGCATCGGCCGCCCGACGCGCCGCCCTGCGGCTCCGGAACCGCCTGACGTTCCGGGACCGCCCTGCCGCAAACCCTAAGAAGAGCCATGAACACCCTCCAGTCCCAAGAAGAAGAAGGCCTGCGCCGAATCCGCGAGCTCGACGTGCTCTCCACCGTTCCGGAGCTCCTCGCCCATCAGGTTGAAAAGCGCCCCGACGCGGTCGGCTGGAAGTCCTGGGATCCCAAGGCGAAGGCCTGGCGCGACTGGACCTTCCGCGCGGCCTGGGACGAAGTCGAGCGCTGGCGCCACGCCCTCGCGGGCCTCGGGCTCGAGCGCGGCGCCCGCGCGGCGATGCTGTTGCCGAACTGCATGGAGGCGGTCCTCTTCGACCAGTCCGTGCTCGCCAACGCCCTGACGCCCGTGCCGTTGCACGCGATCGACACGCCGAAGAGCTCCGCCTACATCCTGAACGACTCCGGCGCGCAGATCCTCGTCACGAACAAGAAGCTCAAGTGGCGCCAGATCCGCGAAACGGGTGAGCTGCCCAACCTCAAGCTCGTCGTCATCACGAACGACGACTTCTGCGACGATCCGGACGCGCCGATTCCGATGATGTCGCTCGAAACGTTCCTCGCGAAGACGCCCGATGCGCCGCTCCCCCCGGGGCCGCGGCCGACGGACCTCGCCGCGCTCGTCTACACGTCGGGCACGACCGGGAACCCCAAGGGCGTGATGCTCACGCACCGCAACATCATGAGCAACCTGCGCGGCGTGCTCGGGAGCCTGCAGCCGCGCAGCGAAGAGACGCTGCTCTCGTTCCTGCCCCTCTCGCACACCTTCGAGCGCACCGCGTCCTACTACATGGCGCTCGGCTGCGGCCTCACGCTCGCCTTCAACCGCTCGATCGCGGCGCTCGCGGACGACCTGAAGACGATCCGCCCGACGATTCTCATGAGCGTCCCGCGCGTCTACGACATGATCTACGGCAAGCTGCGCGACGGGCTCGCCAAGCAGAGCGGGTTCGTGCGTTGGCTCTTCGACTGGGCCGTCGAGGTGGGCTGGCGGCGCTTCTGCCGTGAGAACGGGCTGCCCGTCGAACCCTCGGGCCGCGCCTGGATGGATCCGCTCGTCGCCGGCTTCCTCGACCGCAAGGTCGGTAAAAAGCTGCGCGACGTCTTCGGCGACCGCATCCACATCTACATCTCGGGCGGCGCCGCGCTCAATCCCAACGTCGCGCGCGTCTTCCTCGGTCTCGGCGTGCCCATCATCCAGGGCTACGGCATGACCGAGACGAGCCCCATCATCGCGGTGAACCGCGTGGGCTCGAACCACCCCACCACCGTCGGTCCGGCGCTCGACAACCTCGAGGTGCGCCTCTCCCCCGAAGGGGAGCTGCAGGTGCGCGGTCCCTCCGTGATGCAGGGCTACTGGAACCGCGAGGACGCGACCCGCGCGATCCTCTCCGACGACGGCTGGCTCTCGACGGGCGACGTCGCCGACATCTATTCGGACGGCCACATCCGCATCACCGGCCGCATCAAGGAGATCATCGTCACGAGTTCGGGCGAGAAGGTTCCGCCCGCGGACCTCGAGGCCGCCGTTGAATGCGACCGCCTCTTCGACCAGACGATGGCCGTGGGCGACGACCGCCCCTGCATCGGCATGGTTGCGGTGGTGAACCCCGACGAGTGGAAGAAGCTCTGCACCGAACTCGGGCTCGACCCGGAGGCTCCCGCGTCGCTCACCTCGCGCGAGGCGACCCAGGCCGCGATCAAGCGCATCAAGGCCGCCGCTGCCGGGTTCCCCAACTACGGCGTCCCGCGCGTCGTGACGCTGCTGCGCGACCCGTGGACGATTGAAAACGGCCTCCTCACGCCCACCCTCAAGGTGAAGCGCGCCAAGGTGGCGCGCCGCTACGCCGACGAGATCGAGGCGATGTACGCGGCGATCACGCCGAAGAAGAAGGCCTGACGGGAGGGATCACCTCCCCCCGCAGGTCCGACCGTCCGCCCATCATCTCCATTCCGTCCGCCCCAAGCATGACCGACAACACCTTTCTCGCCGACCCCGCCCTCACGATCCCGAAGCTCCTACGCCGCACCGTGGCGCGCTTCCCCGACCGCGAGGCCTTCCGGCAGTTCGACTACGCGGACAACCGCTGGATCTCCGTCACCTGGAGCCAGTACCACCTCGAGGTCATGCGCTGGCGACGCGCCTTCCATGCGGCGGGCCTGCGGCCGGGCGACCGCGCGGCGATGCTTCTCACGAACTCCATCGACGCGGTGATCTTCGACCAGGCGGCCCTCGCCGCCGGCCTCGTGCCGGTGCCGCTCCACGCGATCGACACCCCGGGCTCCTCCGCCTACATCCTCGGCGACAGCGAAAGCCGCATCCTCGTGACGAGCTCGCGGGCGCGCTGGAATGCGATCCACGCGGCGGCCGCCGAGGAGGCGCTCGCGAACCTCGGCGAAGTGGTCCTCATCAACGACCTCGCCGACGACGATGACGCGGGCGTGCACGTCGTGGGCGTCGAAGCGTGGCTCGCCCGCGGCAACGGCATTCCCGACGAGGCGCTCCCGCCCGAGCCCGCGCCCGAGGACCTCTCGGGCTTCATCTACACCTCGGGCACCACGGGGCGCCCCAAGGGCGTGATGCTCACGCACGCGAACCTGGTCGCGAACGTCCGGCAGATCTCCGGGCGCGTGGACGTGGACGAAACCGACGTCTACCTCTCGTTCCTGCCCTTTTCGCACACCTTCGAACGCACGGTCGCGCACTACGTCGCCCTCACGCACGGCGCGGCGATGGCCTTTGCGCGCTCCGTCGCCCACATCGAGGCGGACCTCGCCGAGGTCCACCCGACGCTCATGTGCACGGTGCCGCGCGTGCTCGAGCGCATCTACCAGAAGCTGCAGCTCTCGCTCAGCAAATCCTCCGAGCACGACCAGTACGTCGCCGCCTGGGCGGCCGAGGCGGGCTGGCGGCGCTTCTGCCGCGAAAACGGGCTCCCCGTCGAGCCCTCCACCCGCGAAAACCTCGACGAAACCGTGCTTCCGATCCTCGACGAGGACGTGGGCGCGAAGGTGCGCGCCGCCTTCGGCGGGCGCTTCAAGGCGATCTTCGCCGGGGGCGCAAGCCTCAACAGCACGGTCGCGCGCTACTTCTGCGCGATGGGGCTTCCCGTGCGGCAGGTCTACGGTCTCACCGAGACGAGCCCGATCATCTCCTTCACGGGAGCCCAAATGAACCACCCGGACTGCGTCGGACACCCCGTCGCCGACACCGAGGTGCGCTTGGGCGAGCGCGACGAACTCCAGGTGAGGGGCCCGCAGGTGATGAAGGGCTACTGGAAGCGGCCCGCGGACACGGCCGCGGCCTTCACGCCCGACGGCTGGTTCCGCACGGGCGACCAGGCCGACCTCGCCGACGGCGGGCGCGTGCGCATCCGCGGGCGCATCAAGGAGATCATCGTCACCTCGACGGGCGAGAAGATCGCCCCGGTGGACCTCGAGTTCGCGATCCAGGCCGATCCTCTCTTCGAGCAGGTCTTCGTCTGCGGCGAGAACCGCCCCTTCATCTGCGCGATCGTGGTCGTGCAGCCCGAGCTCTGGAAGTCGATCTGCGCGGAGATGGAGCTCGACCCCGAGGCGCCCGAGACGCTCACGAACCGCTCCATGGCGCGGCTGCTCCTGAAGCGCGTGCGTGCCGCGGCGAAGGACTTCCCCTCCTACGGCATCCCGCGCTCGGTGGCGGTCGTGCGCGAGCCCTTCACCGTGGAGAACGGCCTCCTCACCCCGACCATGAAGCCGCGCCGCAAGCAGATCCTCGAGCGTTGGGGCACGTTGGTCGAGGCGATCTACGCCGGGCACCCCACGGCGTGAGCGCAGCCCCGGGCCGCAGCGGACGCGGCCCGGCCGCC
>NZ_DAVZJY010000005.1:0-26324 GCF_052272535.1 Sutterella sp.
CGTCTCCCGCTGCGGCCCCTCAGAGGCCCCGCAGCGGACGCGAGACCCGCCGGGCGACCAAGGATAGATCCACTATGGCTAAACGCTACTGCTCCTTCTGCGGCCGTGAAGAGTCGCAGTGCAACGCGCTCTTCCAGGGCCTGCACGGCGAACTGCTCTGCGGCGACTGCGTGCGCGCGATGGCGAGCGAACTCAATGTCGGCGACCGCGGCGCCGAGGGCGCCGAGGCCCCCCAGGGCGAAGCGCCTGCCGAGGCGAAGGCCGCCTTCCCGCAGAAGGTTCCGACGCCCCGCGAACTCTATGAACTCCTCGACAGCTACGTGATCGGTCAGGAGCGCGCCAAGCGCACGCTCGCCGTGGCGGTCTTCAACCACTACAAGCGCCTCAAGACGAGCGGCGACGCGAAGTTGAAGGGCCTCGAAGACCAGGTCGAGCTGCAGAAGTCCAACGTCCTCCTCGTCGGTCCTACGGGCTCGGGCAAGACGCTGCTCGCGCAGACGCTCGCGCGCGCCCTCGACGTGCCCTTCGCCATCGCCGACGCCACCACCCTCACCGAGGCGGGCTACGTGGGCGAGGACGTCGAGAACATCGTCGCCAAGCTCGTGCAGGCCGCCGACGGCGACATCGAGCGCGCCCAGAAGGGCATCATCTACCTCGACGAGCTCGACAAGATCGCCCGCAAGAGCGAGAACCCCTCGATCACCCGCGACGTGTCGGGCGAGGGCGTGCAGCAGGCGCTCCTCAAGCTCATCGAAGGCACCATCGCCTCCATGCCCGTCAAGGGCGGCCGCAAGAATCCCGGCAAGCCCATGATGGAGGTGGACACCACGCAGATCCTCTTCATCTGCGGCGGCGCCTTCGACGGCATGGAGCGCATCGTGCGCCACCGCACCGAGAAGAGCGAGATCGGCTTCTCGGGCACGGTGGTGGGCAAGCGCGACCACAACCTCTCGGAGCTCTACAACCAGATCGAAACGGCCGACCTCGTGAAGTACGGCCTCATTCCGGAGCTCGTCGGCCGTCTGCCGGTGATCACGGTGCTCGAGGAGCTCGACGAGAAGGCGTTGATCGAGATCCTCACGAAGCCGAAGAACGCGATCGTGCGCCAGTACAAGGTGCTCTTCAAGATGGAGGACGTGGAGCTTGAATTCACGCCCGAGGCGCTCCAGGCGATCGCGCACCAGGCGATCGAGCGCAAGACCGGCGCCCGCGGCCTGCGCTCCATCATCGAAGGGATCCTCCTCGACGCCATGTTCGAGGTGCCCGGCCGCAAGGACGTCGCCAAGGTGATCGTGAACGAAGCGGCGGTGAAGAAGGGCGGCAAGCCCGAATACGTCCTGCGCGCCGACGCCGGGACGGACGCCGTCCGCTGATGCACGGAGTCCCGCCGGGGGTGGAGGGAGCGGCCCTTTGAGGTATTGCCGAGACCCGTTGAAAATGCGGGCCCTCATCCCCATATAGACTCTAAACATCCTTTTTTTGTGGGATTCACAGCTTTGAACAACAATAATTCACTTCCCGAACAGACTCCGGCGGTTCTCGGACCGCTGCCGGTCATTCCGCTGCGCGACATGGTGGTCATCCCGAACTCCATGACCACGGTCTTCATGGGGCGCCCGATCTCGGTGCTTGCCGCCGAGGCCGCCATGCGCCTGCATTCCGGGCGGGTGATCCTCGTGACGCAGCGCGACAAGGCTGTCGACACGCCGACCGCGGAGGACTTCCTCGACATCGGCGTCACGGGTGAAATCGACCAGCTGCTGCGCCTTCCCGACGGCTCGGTGAAGGCCCTCGTCCACGGCGCGGACCGCTGCCGCGTCAAGGACTGGGTGAACGCCTCGGGCTTCTTCAAGGCGAGCGCCGAACTGCTGCCGACGGTGATTCCTCCAGGAGAGGACCTCTCGGCCTATCAGCGCACGCTCGTGAAGTCCCTGCAGGACTACGCCTCGAGCGTGAAGAAGGTCACGCCCGAACACCTGAAGCCCGTGATCGAGGAGAAGGACCCGGTGCGCGCCTGCGACATCGCCGCCTCCTTCATTCCGCTCACGACGCAGGAGCGCCTCGACTTCCTGAAGAGCGACAACCCGGTCGTGCGCTATGAGATCCTCATCGGCGTGCTCGACCGCACGCTCGAGAGCGGCCAGATCGAGAAGCGCATCCAGATGCGCGTCAAGGGCCAGATGGAGAAGAACCAGCGCGAGTACTACTTGAACGAGCAGATGAAGGCGATCAAGAAGGAGCTCGGCATGGATCCCGACGGCGAAGAGGCCGATGGGGAGGAGGCCGAACTCGAGCGCAAGGTCCGCGAGGCGAAGATGCCCGAGGCCGCGGAGACCGCGGCCCTGACGGAGTTGAAGCGCCTCAAGACCATGCCGCCTTCGTCCTCTGAAGCTTCGGTGGTGCGCAGCTACGTCGACACGCTCCTCGAGATTCCCTGGAAGAAGAAGAGCCGCGTCTCGCACGACATCGACCGTGCCCGCCGCGTCCTCGACGAGGACCACTGGGGGCTCGAGAAGGTGAAGGAACGCATCCTCGAATACCTCGCCGTGCAAAAGCGCGTCGGCAAGGTGAAGTCGCCGATCCTCTGCCTCGTCGGCGGCCCGGGCGTCGGCAAGACCTCGCTCGGCCGCTCGATTGCGCGCGCGACGAACCGCGAATACGTCCGCATGGCCCTGGGCGGCGTCTCGGATGAAGCCGAGATCCGCGGCCACCGCCGCACGTACGTGGGCGCGATGCCCGGTCAGGTGATCAAGCACCTGATCAAGGCGAAGGTGCGCAATCCGCTCTTCCTCCTCGACGAAATCGACAAGATCGGCTCCACGCACCGCGGCGACCCGGCCTCGGCCCTCCTTGAGGTGCTCGATCCCGAGCAGAACAACGCTTTTGAAGACCACTACGTCGAGTGCCCGTACGACCTTTCGGACGTGCTCTTCGTTGCGACTTCGAACAGCTACGACATTCCGCCCGCGCTCCTCGACCGCATGGAGGTCATTTCGCTCTCGGGCTACACCGAGAACGAGAAGGTCCACATCGCGATGCGTCATCTGATCCCGAAGCAGATGCGCACCAACGGCGTGAAGGAGACCGAAGCGAAGATCACCGAAGGCGCGGTGCGCGACATCATCCGCTTCTACACCCGCGAGGCGGGCGTGCGTTCGCTCGAGCGCTCGATCGGCAAGATCCTGCGCAAGATCGTCCTCACCGAGCTCGAGGGGAAGAAGGATCCGAAGCCGGAGCTCCCGATCGTCGTCTCCGAGGAAAACCTCGAGAAGTACCTCGGCGTGCGCCGCTTCAGCATCACGGTCGCCATGCGCGAGCCGCAGGTCGGCATTGTGAACGGCCTCTCGTGGTCCGAAGTGGGTGGCGACATCCTCACGATCGAGGCGGTCGCGTTCCCGGGCAAGGGCCAGGTGCTCCGCACCGGCATGCTCGGCGACGTGATGAAGGAGTCCGTCGAGGCCGCGCGCTCGGTCGTGCGCGCTCGTGCGCAGAGCCTGGGGTTGAAGCCCGACGTCTTTGCAAACACCGACTGGCACATCCACTTCCCCGAAGGGGCGATCCCGAAGGACGGTCCCTCGGCCGGCGCGGCGATCACGACCGCGATGGTCTCGGCGCTCACCCGCATTCCGGTGCGCTCCGACCTCGCCATGACGGGCGAGATCACGCTGCGCGGCGAAGTGCTGCCGATCGGCGGCCTCAAGGAGAAGCTCCTCGCGGCCCAGCGCGGCAACGTGAAGACCGTGCTCATCCCGGCGGAGAACGAGAAGGACCTCACCGAAATCAACGAGGACGCCCTGAAGGGCCTCGAGATCGTCCCGGTGAAGCGCATCGAAGAGGTGCTTGAGCGTGCGCTCGTGCGCATGCCCAAGCCCCTGACCGACGCGGAGTACGCCGCGGCGCTCGCGATGCCGCCCAAGCCCGCGATGACGGCGATGACGCCGGTGCAGACCTCAGCCTGAGGACTGTTGCGGTTCAAAGTCGCAACGAGATGAAACAAGCTCCCCGGACTGCAATGGTCTGAGGGGCTTTTTTCTTCTCATGCCTTGTATACAAGGCGGTTCGAGGGAGTAGTATGTCTAACCGCCGCTTTGTATACGGAAAAGGTTCCCGTATAAAATTTTTCTTGAGCCGCCGCCGATTCTTCGGGCTCCGCGTTAGTTCCGCAGCGTCCGGGGGCCTTAACGGAGGTCTCTCCGCACGGACCTTCTCGGCGGACGGCAAATTAGGAGAGAGATGATGAACAAAACGGATCTGATTCAACAGGTCTCAATGGACACCGGCATCAGCAAGAGCAAGGCCGGAGAGGTGATCGAATCGTTCCTCAAGGGGATCGAGGACGCCCTTGCCAAGGATGAAGAGGTTGTGATCCTCGGCTTCGGCAGCTTCAGCGTTGTCGACCGCGCTCCGCGTGCCGGCCGGCACCCGCAGACGGGCAAGCCCATGCACATTCCTGCGACGCGTCAGGCCCGCTTCAAGCCCGGTAAGAATCTCAAAGAACTGGTAAAATAAAAAACTTCTCTCGGTGCCGACCTCCGGCTCCGAGCAAGGATGCTTAGCTCAGTGGTAGAGCAGCGCCTTTACACGGCGAAGGTCAGGAGTTCAACCCTCTTAGCATCCACCAGTTCTCAAAGCCCGGGCTGCTTCACGAGCGGCGCCGGGCTTTTTCATGCCTGCGGAATTCCGCCCACGCGCTCCCCGCGAACGGCCGCGAGCTCCCCGCGGATGAAGGCCTCGTATTCCGCAACAAAGGCGTCGAGCGCGCCGCGACCCGCCTCGATCTCCGAGAGCTTCGTTTCGAACGCCGCCGTGAGGGCGGCGCTGCGCACCCGCGGAGAGGCCCGCAGCAGCACCCGGCGGCCCGAGGGGGAGCAGTGGAGCTTCTTCCCTTCCGTGGTGAGGTATTCCTTGCGCTTCAACTCTGCAATGATCGCCGCGCGCGTCGCGGGCGTGCCGATGCCGCCCGCCTCCTTGAGCTTCTCCTGGAGCGCCTTCTCGTCGAAGGAGCGCCAGATGTTCTCCATCGCGGCGATGAGCGTGCCTTCGGTGAAGTAGGCCGGGGGCTTCGTCTGGTCTTCGCGTCCCTTGACGGCGAGGACTTCGGCCGCGTCGCCCGCCTTCAGGCGCGGGAGCGTCTGGTCCTCGTCCTCTTCGGCCGCTTTCCTGCGGTCGGCTTCGGCCTCCGCCTTGTCAAAGAGCGCCTTCCAGCCCTTAATCACCACGGTGCGGCCCTTGGCGACGAACGCTTCGCCGCCGATGTCGAAGCGGATCTCCGTTGCGTCGTACTCGTGCACGGGGAAGAAGTTCGCCACGTAGCGCTTGGCGATGAGCCGGTAGAGCTTCTGCTCGGCCTCGGACAGCTTCTCCCAGGGAACGACGTTCGCGACCGGCACGATGCCGTGGTGGGCGGTCACCTTCTTGTCGTTGAAGGTCGGACTTTTGATCTTCGGGTCGGCGCGCTCCACCGCTCTCGCGGCTGCGGGCATGGTCTTTGCAACCGCCGCGAGCACGGCCGGAGCGTCGGCGTGCTGGCTCTCGGGCAGGTACCCGCAGTCCGTGCGCGGGTAGGACGTGATCTTGTGGGCTTCATAGAGCGCCTGGCAAACCTTGAGCGTCATGTCGGCCGAAAAGCCGTAGAGGCGGCTCGCCTCGATCTGGATGTCGGCAAGAGAATAGGCCTTGGGTTGGAAGGCCTTGCGGCGCTTCGTCGTGGAGGAGACGACTCGCGCGGTCTTTTCATTCGAGAGGCGCTCCACGAGCCTGCGGCCGATTTCGAGGTCGATGAGGAGCTTGCCTTCGGCGTCCATGCCGGGCTGCCCTTCGCGGGGCTTCCAGCGCGCGCGGAAGGTCTTCTCCTCGGCGCAGAGGTCCGCCGTGACGGCGAGATAGGGCTGCGGCTCGAAGTGCTCGACCGCATAGTCGCGGCGCGCCACCATCGCGAGGGTCGGCGTTTGCACGCGCCCGACCGCGATCAAGTCGTTGTTTGATCGGGTGAAGCGGCTCGAGCGCTTGAAGCGCCCCCGGGACGTCGCGTCCGTCCCGGTCGACCGCTCATTGCGCTCCGTGCGTCCTCGGGGTCTTGGCGAGGCGTCGGGAGCGCCTGCGGCATCGGCGGCTGGGAGCGCCCCGGGCGGCGTCGTGAGCGTGTAGGCGCGCGAGAGGTTCATGCCGATCAACCAGTCGGCCCGCGCGCGGCCGCGCGCGGCGTCGCGCATGCCGGCGAAGTCGGTGTTCTCGCGCAGGTTCGTCAAACCCTTGCGGATCGACGCCGGGTCCACGGCCGAGACCCAGAAGCGCTTCACGGGCTTGCGAATGTGGAAGTGCTCGATCACTTCGTCCACGAGAAGCTGCCCCTCGCGATCCGGGTCGCCGGCGTTCACGAGCTCCCGGGCGCTCTTCAAGAGTCTGCCGATGGTTGAGAGCTGCTTCCTCACGCCCTTGTCGCCCCGCGGCACGCAGAGCCATTCCTTCGGGAAGATCGGGAGATCGGCGAGGCGCCAGACCTTCTTCCCCTTCTTCGTCTTCGGGATGAAGTCGGGGAGATAGGCGTCGGGCTCGGCCTGCTCGAGGAGGTGGCCGAAGCACCAGGTGACCGCCGCATTGCCGCGGCATTCGATCACGCCGTCGCCGCGCTTCAGGACGCCGAGCTCTGCGGCGATCGCGTTCGCGACGGAGGGCTTTTCGGCGATGTAGAGAAGGTCGATCGACATGGGACGGGTCCGGAGAATCAATGGGCGCGCGGGCGCGGTGCGCGAAAGCATACCCGCTCGGGCGGGAAGAAGACCAGAACGGCCCGGAACGCCTGAAGCCTCCCGCAAACACGGCATTTTCGGGCGTCCGGAAATATTCACTCTTGACAGAAGTTGGCTTCGTCTATAAACTTCGCATTCTTCTCTGATCGAGAGCGATCTCGATGAAGAGGCGAGCTGCGGAGTGGTAGTTCAGTTGGTTAGAATATCGGCCTGTCACGCCGAGGGTCGCGGGTTCGAGTCCCGTCCACTCCGCCAACAGTTTTTCTGCAAAGTCTGATTTCAGATTTTTGGTTTCTCAGCTGAAAGCGCATAGCGCGGAGTGGTAGTTCAGTTGGTTAGAATATCGGCCTGTCACGCCGAGGGTCGCGGGTTCGAGTCCCGTCCACTCCGCCAGAGTTTCCGAAGAAGGCGAGCCGTGAGGTTCGCCTTTTTTGTTATCTGCGCTCGGTGTATCCGATTAGAAACCTTTGCGCGCAGAGGGAGAGGGTGCAGTCGCCCGGACCTGCCTCGAGCGCCGACAGACGAAGGATCCCCTTATGCTTCAGGCATTCCGCGAGCACAAGCGCTGGCTGATGTTCATTGCCATGGTGCTGATCATCCCGAGCTTCGTGGTCACCGGCATCTATTCCTACAACCGCATGAGTCAGAGCGACAACGCCATCGTCAAGGTGGGCGAGGTCGCCGTCACTCCGGAGCAGTTCGACCAGGCCAAGCGCGAGCAGCTCGATCGTCTGCGCCAGCAGATGGGCGACAACTTCCACGCCAACATGCTCGACACGCCTGAAGCCCGTGCGGACATCCTGCGCATGCTCACCGACGACGTCGCGCTCTCGCAGACGATCGCCAAGAACTACGTGGGCGTGAGCGAAGCCGATGCGGTCGCGCTCATCAAGAACGCCGACGTCCTGAAGAAGGACGGCAAGTTCTCGCCCGAGCTCTACGAGCAGTTCCTGCGCTCGCAGGGCAAGAGCGACCAGCAGTTCGTCGCCGAAATTCGCCGCGACCTCGCCAAGCAGGTCGTGATCGGCGGCGTCGCCGACACGCACCCGGTGCCGAAGGCGCTCGTCGAGGCGATGCACCAGATCCTCACGAACGAACGGCTCGTGCGCACCTACGTCGAGAAGACTTCGGAGCACCTCGGCGAGGTGAGCGTCTCCGACGCCGAGGTGAAGGCCTACTACGACGGCCACACGAAGGAGTTTCTCTCGCCCGAGCACGTCAAGGCCGAGTACGTCGTCTTCTCGCCCGAGAGCTTCAAGGGGATCCAGGCCACCCCTGAGGAAATCCAGACCTACTACGAACAGAACAAGAACCGCTGGACCACGCCCGAGCAGCGCCGCGCGAGCCACATCCTGATCGAGTTCGGCACGGACAAGGCCGCCGCGAAGAAGAAGGCCGAGGAGATCCTCGCCCGCGTGAAGGCCGATCCGTCGACCTTCGTCGCCGAGGCGAAGAAGGAGTCGGCCGACCCGGGCAGCGCCGCCGAAGGCGGAGACCTGTCGTTCTTCGGCCGCGGCGTGATGACCAAGTCCTTCGAGGACGCCGTCTTCAACGCGAAGAAGGGCGACATCGTCGGCCCCGTCGAGACGGAGTTCGGTTGGCACATCATCGAGGTCACCGACATCCAGCCCGCCGCCGTCGAGCCCTTCGAGGCCGTCAAGGGCGAGATCGAGCGCGAATACGCCGATCAGGCCGCGATCCGCGCCTTCAACGAGCGCGCCGACGAGTTCTCGAACATCATCTACGAGCAGTCCGACTCCCTCGCCCCCGCGGCCGAGAAGTTCGGCCTCAAGGTTGAGACCACGGACTTCGTCACCCGCTCGGGCGTCACCGATCCCGAACTCGGCCGCATCATCACCGAGCGCGTCGCCGAGATGCTCTTCGGCGCCGAGTGCCTCAAGGAGAAGCGCAATTCGACCGCGATCGAAGTGCCGGGCAACCGCCTGGTCGCCGCGCGCGTCGTCGAATACTTCCCCGAGACCGAGCGTCCGCTCGCGGAGGTCTCCCCCCGCATCGGCGAGAAGTTGAAGTCCGAGAAGGCCGCTCTGAACGCCCAGGCCGCCGGCAAGGCGAAGCTCGCGGCGCTCGAGAAGGAGAAGAACCTCGACGGGTTCTCCGACGCCGCCTGGATCTCGCGCCAGAATCCGCAGGGCGAGGAGGTTGCGCTCGTGAACGCCGCCCTCGCGCTCGACTCCGCGAAGCTCCCCGCCTGGACGCACGCCGTCCTCGCCGACGGCTCCTACGCCGTGGTCTACGTCGAGGAAGGCCGCAGCCACAAGGCGAGCGAAGCCGAAACGCGCGGCCTCGCCCGCGAGCTCACCTCCATCTACGGCTCCGCCGACCGTGCGGGCTTCATGGAGGCCCTCAAGGAGTCGCTCGGCTTTGAGGTGCTCCGCCCCGACTTCGTGAAGGGCGTGGAGAAGAACACCGACGATCAGCAGTAGGGCGCGCTTCTGCGAAGTCCGGCCTCACACCGGACTTCGGCTCCCGCAAGAAAAACAATTCGGGCCGCAGTCTCGTTGCCGAGACGCGGCCCGAATTGTTTCAGGGAGGAGCGGCGCGGCGGGCCGCTCCGTCCAAAGGATGGCGCTCAGCGAATCACGCGCATGCGCACGAGCCGGCTGAAGGCGGCCTTCATGTCGCTTCTCACGAGGAGCTTGCGGTTCTCAAAGAGCTCGCGGTAGCGGCGCACAAGGTCCGGATCGGGATCAAAGAGCCCGTTCTCCGAAATGACGCCCGCGAGCGCGGCCTTGACGTCCTCGACGCCGCCCGTGGCGTAGGCGCCGAAGACGCAGTTCGTGAGGACGGCGCCGCCCGGGTTCTGGAAGCGCACGACCTGGGCGTTCAACTGGTTCGCCTTGATCTGGTTCCAGAGCGGGTCGCGCGAGCCCCCTTCCGTGACGGTGATGCGCTCGAGCGCCACGCCGGCCTTGCGGTAGCCGTCGGCGAGCTCCATGTAGTCGTAGCCGATCGCCTCGAGCACGGCGCGCCACATGACGTACTGGTTGTCGTCCATCGTCATGTTGAGGAAGCACCCGCTCGCCTCCTTCTCCTCGCCGTAGCCGCCGGTGAGGTAGGGGAGGAAGAGAACGCCCCCGGCGCCCGCCGGGACCTTCTCCGCGCCCGCGGAGAGCGCCTGGTAGTAGGCCGAGTCGCCCGGGCGCATTGCGATGTGGTCCTTGAACCAGCGCAGCGCCAGACCGCCCGTGCGCACGAACCCCCAGTAGAAGTACGTGTCGGGGAGCGTGCCCGAATTGAAGATGAGCCCCGTGCCGGGCTTGGAGAGTTCGGGGATGATGCCGTTCGTGGAGACGCAGAACATCGCGCAGGTGCCCGCGACGTCGACGCCCTGGTGGGCTTCGAAGACGCCCGAGCCCAGCATCGACTGCATCGTGTCGCCCGCGCCGGCGAGGATCGGAATGCCGGCGGGAAGGCCCGTGCGCACGGAGACGGCTTCACAGAGCCCGCCCACGACGTCCCAGGGCTTCAGAATGCGCGGCATGTAGCGGCGGTCGATTCCGAGGATCTCGAGCTGCTCGTCGGACCAGCGCTTCTCCTTCACGTCGTAGCCGAGGCCCCAGCCCGACATCGCACCCCAGTCGATGAAGGCCTCCTCGCCCTTGAGGCCCGCGAGGTTCATGAGCACGTACGGGGCGTTGTGGACGAACTTCACGCCGCGGCGGCGGAATTCGGGACTGTTCTTGAGGAACCAGCGCGCGAACATCGCCGGGAACATGGGCGAGGCTTCGGCGTTGCCCGTTTCGCGCCCCCAGATGTCGAGCCCGCGGGCGTTCACCGCCTCGACGTCCTCGGTCGTGCGGCTGTCGAGGTAGTTGATGTAGGGCGTCACCGGACGGGCGTTCTCGTCGATGCCGACGATGCCGCAGATGATGCCGTCGCCCATGATGGCGGCGACGTCCTTCGGATCGCGCCCGAGGCGCCGCAGTTCGCTCGTCACCTCCGCCATTGCGGTGATGCAGTTCTCGAGGTAGGTGTCCACGTTCATCTGCACCCAGCCCGGGCGCGGGTACTGCAGCTCCGTCGGAAGCGACTTCGCGGTCACCAGGCGGAAGTTTTCGTCGTAGACGCCCACCTTCACGCTCTGCGTGCCGGCGTCAAAACCCATGTAGAGCTTTGTCATGCAAGGAGGTCCTCGGTTGTGGAAGTAGGGACCTCAATCCTAGCGGCTCTGCGGCTTTAAATGATGCAATCTTTCCCGACCCGCCTTGGAAATTGAGGAAGGCGCCGAGGGGCGGAGGCCGGCCGCGCCGGAAGGGCCGGAAGGGCGTTTGCGCGGGCGCCCGTCCTGCGTCCTGTAAAATGTGGGGCGCAAAAAATTCGGAGGCTCAGTGTGGGCGGCGGCGCTGCGGCTGCGCCCCCTCTGCGCTCCGCCTCCCGTCCGGCGCTTCCGGGCGCCGGGCAACAGAAGAATCAGACGATGGCAACCAAGCAGCTCAAAAAAGAAGACTACGGCGAAAGCTCCATCCGGGTGCTCAAGGGCCTCGAACCCGTCAAGCAACGTCCCGGCATGTACACCCTCACCGACAATCCCCTCCACATCATCCAGGAGGTGATCGACAACGCGGGCGACGAAGTGCTCGCGGGCTTCGGCACGAAGATCTCCGTCTCGGTCGCCGAGGACGGGAGCGTCACGGTCGAGGACGACGGCCGCGGCATCCCCGTGGGCATGCACCCCGAGGAGAAGGCGCCGGTGGTGGAGTTGGTCTTCACGCGTCTTCATGCGGGCGGCAAGTTCGCCAAGGCGGACGGCACGGGGCCCTATTCCTTCGCGGGCGGCCTCCACGGCGTCGGCGTTTCCGTGACGAACGCGCTCTCCAAGCACCTCGTCGTCATCGTTTGGCGCGAGGGTGAGGAAGCCCGGATGGGCTTCCGGGACGGCTTCGTCGCCGAACCGCTCACGGTGAGGAAGAGCCCGCGGCCGAAGTCGCAGACCGGCACCCGCGTCACCGTCTGGCCCGATCCCAAGTACTTCGACAGCCCGGCGATTCCGGAGGCGTCGCTGGTGCGGCTGCTCCGCTCCAAGGCCGTGCTCCTCCCGGGCTGCGCCGTGGACTACGTCAATGCCCGCACGGGCACCGAGGCGCACTGGAAGTACGAGGGGGGCCTCAAGGAATATCTCCTCTCCGAAATCCGCGACGAACCCCTGATCGAGCCCTTCGAGGCCTCGGGCTACGCCGACGAGACGACCGAGGGCTTCTCGCCCGGCGAAGGCGCGGCCTGGGTGGTCGTGTGGACGGCCGAAGGCCCCCTGACGCGCGAGAGCTACGTGAACCTCATCCCGACGCCGCAGGGCGGCACCCATGAGGCGGGCCTGAAGGACGGCCTCTGGCAGGCCGTGCGCGCCTTCATGGAGGTGCACGGGCTCGGCGCCAAGGGCGTCAAGATCCTCGCCGAGGACGTCTTCAGCCGCGCGAGCTTCGTGCTCTCGACGAAGGCGCTCGACCCCCAGTTCCAGGGGCAGACGAAGGAGAAGCTCACGAGCCGCGACACGCTCAAGCTCGTCTCGGGGTTCGTGAAGTCGCAGTTCGAATTCTGGCTGAACGACCACGTCGAGGACGGCCGCAAGCTCGCCGAACACATCATCAGCCAGGCGCAGGCGCGCCAGCGCCAGGCGGCGAAGTACGAGCGCCGCAAATCCTCGTCCGTGGCGGTGCTCCCCGGCAAGCTCACCGACTGCGAGTCGAGCGACGTGACGCGAAACGAACTCTTCATCGTCGAGGGCGACTCCGCGGGGGGCTCGGCCAAGCAGGGCCGCGACAAGGAGTTCCAGGCGGTGCTGCCCCTGCGCGGCAAGATCCTCAACACCTGGGAGGTGGAGGGGGGAGAGCTCTTCCGCTCGGACACGATCCACGACATCGCGCTCGCGATCGGCGTGGATCCGCATCCGAAAGAGGGCGACCCGGACCTGAAGGGCCTGCGCTACGGCAAGATCTGCATCCTTTCGGATGCGGACGTGGACGGCTCGCACATTCAGGTGCTCCTCCTCACGCTCTTCCTGAAGCACTTTCCGAAGCTCATTGAGTTGGGGCACGTCTACGTCGCGATGCCCCCGCTCTTCCGCGTGGACGTTCCGAAGAAGGGCAGGAAGCCCGACCGCAAGCTCTACTGCCTCGACGACCGCGAGCTCGCGCGCACGCTTGAAGCCCTCCGCAAGGAGGGCTTCAAGGACGATCAGCTCTCCGTCTCCCGCTTCAAGGGCCTCGGCGAAATGAAGGCCGAGCAGCTCGCCGAGACGACGCTCGCCCCCGACACCCGGAGGTTGCTGCCCGTCGCCTTCGGATCGGTCCCGGAGGAGGCCACCCGCGCCGTGATGCAGACCCTGATGGGCGAACGTGAAGTCGCCGGCCGCCGCCTCTGGATGGAGGCCTACGGCGACCGCGCCGAACTCGACGTCTGAAACCCGCGCTCTGGAGAAGAAGAAAATGGCGAAAAGAAAGACCACCGGCACCGGAGCCGACGCCGGAGCGCTCGACGCGCTCGGCTCGCTCTTCGCGGGAGAAGACGCCGCCGCACGGACGCAGGAAGCGCAGGCGCCTGAATCCGTCGACGCGCCCGAGAAGGCTGAGGTTGCGCCCGAGGCCCTGCCGGCCGAAGGGGCGCAGGCTCCCGCGCTCGGGGCGGACGAAGCGGCCGAAGCGGCCGAAGCCGCCGAAGCCGCTGATCAGGACGAAGAGGCCGAAGCGGATGACGCGGCGTCGGAGGAAGGCGCCGAATCCGCTGAAGAGGCGCGCGCCGAAGAGCTCACCGTGGGCGCCGTCACCGAGGGCGACCCCGAGGAGAACGGCGCGCTGACGCTCGCGCGCTACGCCTCTCAGGCGTACCTCGAGTACGCGATGTCGGTCGTGAAGAGCCGCGCGCTTCCCGAGGTGACCGACGGTCAGAAGCCCGTGCAGCGGCGCATCCTGATCGACATGTACCGCATGGGGCTCAAATTTGAGGGCCGCAGCGTCAAGTCCGCGCGCATCGTGGGCGACGTGCTCGGCAAGTACCACCCCCACGGCGACCAATCGGTCTACGACGCGCTCGTGCGCATGGCGCAGACATTTTCGCTGCGCTATCCGCTTCTCGTCGCCGAAGGGAACTTCGGCTCGCGCGACGGCGACTCCGCCGCGGCGATGCGCTACACGGAGACGAGGCTCACCCCGATTGCGCAACTGCTTCTCGACGAAGTGGACCAGGGGTCGGTGGCGTTCCAACCCAACTACGACGGGAACTTCCAGGAGCCCGTGGAGCTCCCCGCGAAGCTTCCCTTCGTGCTTCTGAACGGGTCGTCGGGCATCGCGGTCGGCATGGCGACCGAAATTCCGCCCCACAACCTCTCGGAAGTGGCCGCCGCCTGCGTGCGCCTTTTGGAGAAGCCCGAGGCGGACCTCGACGAGATCCTCTCGCTCATGCCCGCGCCCGACTTCCCCTGCGGCGGGCAGATCATCACGCCCGCGGCCGAGATCCGGCAGATCTACGCGAAGGGTCGCGGAAAGCTGCGCGTGCGCGCCCGTTGGCACTTCGAGGAGCTCGCCCGCGGCCAGTGGCAGCTCGTGGTCGACGAGCTCCCGCCCGCGTCGAGCGCCCGCACGGTGCTCGACCGCATCGAGCAGATCACCAATCCGCGCCCGAAGAAGGACAAGAAGTCGCTTTCCGCCAAGCAGCAGCAGACGAAGAGCGCGATGCTCGCGATCCTCGACGGCGTGCGCGACGAATCGGGCCGCGACGTCAAGACGCGCCTTGTCTTCGAGCCGAAGACGAGCCGCGTGGACCGCGACGAGTTCGTGAACCACCTGCTCTCGGAAACCGACCTTGAATCCAACGTCCCCGTGAACCTCGTGATGCTCGGCATCGACGGGAAGCCCCGGCAGAAGGGGCTCCTCGAGATCCTGCGCGAATGGATCGAGTTCCGGAAGGCCGCGGTGCGCCGGCGCAGCGAAGCGCGCCTCGAGAAGGTTCTCGACCGCATCCACGTGCTCGAAGGCCGGTCGCTCGTGCTCCTCAACATCGACCGCGTGATCGAGATCATCCGCGCCGCGGACGACCCGAAGGCGGACCTGATGGCAGAGTTCGGGCTCACCGAGCGCCAGGCGGACGACATTCTCGAAATCCGCCTGAAGCAGCTCGCGCGGCTCGCGGCGATCGCGATCGAAAAGGAGTTGGCCGACCTCGCGAAGGAGCGCTCCGGGCTCGAGCGCATTCTCGGCAGCGACGGCGTCTTGAAGCGCCAGGTGGCGCGCGAAATCGAGGCCGCGGCGAAGGCCTACGGCGACCAGCGCCGCACGGTCGTCGAAGAGGCGGCCGAAGCGGTGCACGAAGTGCAGACTGCGGTCGAGCCGGTCACCGTCGTAGTCTCGAAGAAGGGGTTCCTGCGCGCCCGCGGCGGCCACGGCCACGACTGCTCGCTCATGAGCTTCAAGATGGGCGACGGGCTCGCGCAGGCGATCGAGTGCCGCTCCACCGACACGCTCTCCTTCCTCGACCAGCAGGGGCGCGTCTATTCGCTTGCCGTGTCGGCGCTTCCCGGCGGCCGCGGCGACGGCGCGCCGCTCTCGGCCTTCGTGGATCTGCCGCGCGGTGCGGTGCCCGTCGGCTGGCTCGCGGGCGACCCGAAGGCCGCGGTGGTGCTCGCCACCACGGGCGGCAAGGGCATGATCCTGCGGCTCGCCGACATCGCGACCCGCCTCAAGGCCGGCCGCGACTTCGTGAAGTTGGGCGAAGGCGAGCGGCTCCTCCCACCCATGACCGTCACCGACGAGGCGATCGCCGCGGGCGCCGGGCTCGCGTGCCTCTCCTCGGCCGGCCGGCTCCTCGTCTTCCCCCTGAAGGAGGTGCGCTTCGTCGCTTCGGGCGGCAAGGGCGTCGCCTTCATGCTTCTCGACGCGGGCGAGGAGATGATCTCCGCGGCCGTCGTCGACGAGCGCGGCTGCATCATCTCCGGCACGGGCCGGGGCGGCAAACCCCGCGAGGCGCAGCTCTCGCGCCGCATCTTCGTGCAGCACCTCATGCACCGCGCACGCCGCGGCCGCGCGCTCGAAATCTCCTGGAAGGCAGAAGTGGTGGCGGGCCTGCCGCCCGAAGCCGGCTCAGCGGGCTCCGCGCCGGCCGAACCTTCGGGCGAGGCGGCCCGGGGCACGAAGAGCCTCGTACTCGAAGTGGTTGACGAAGCGCCCGCGCTCCTCTAAAAACGTTCCGCACGCATTTCTGCGCCGCCGCGTCCTCCCGCTGAAGCCCGAGCACGGCGGCGCATCCTTCCGGAGTACTTCCATGGGCATCCGCATCCCGAAGTTGTTCAAAAGCCTCTCGACGCGTCTTCTCTGCCTCACGCTCCTCTGGGTGGGCTTCATCGTGAGCTCGATCGCCTGGACGATGATCCTCAACTGGGAGCTGGAGGCGAGCTCGGCGGCGAAGGCCGCCGTGGCGGAGCTGCGCACCCGCGCCTACCAGTCGGCCTACGCGACCCAGGAAATGTTCGACGGGAAGATGCTCGAGGTGGAGTTCTCCCGCACGGTCCGGCTCTTCCGCACGCTCCACGAGGGCGACGCCTGGCAGCCCCTGGAGCTCCCCAACGAAGCGGGCTTCACCGAGAGCCTCGACGAGATCGAAAAGCTCTGGCGCACCGAAGTGCAGCCGATGCTGCTCGCCGCGCGCAACACCCGCACGGACGTCGACGGCGCACTCATTTCGCGCTACGTCGAGATGGTCTCGGGCCTCATGAGCGAAATCGAGAGCTGGCGCGGCGGCTACTTGTGGCAGCTGCGCTACCTGCAGATTCTCCTGATCGTGCTCGCGATCGGGTCGCTCTTCGCGATCGAGCTGCTGCTGCTGCGCTGGGTGATCCGTCCGATCGGGGCGTTGGGCGAAGGCATCAACCGGCTCTGGAGCGGCGACCTCAAGGCGCGCGTCAGCGTCGGGAGCGAGGACGAGATCGGCCGCATCGCGCAGGGCTTCAACCGCATGGCCGACAGGCTCGAGGATTTCTATGAAAACCTCGAGCAGAAGGTGGCCGAGAAGACCGCCTCGGTCGAGGAGAAGAACCGCCACCTCGCGCAGCTCTACGAAATCACGTCCTTCTTCTCGCAGCAGCGCTCGCTCGAGGAGCTCACCGACGGCTTCGCCGAACGCATCGTGCGCTACACCGAGGCCGACGCCTGCCTCGTCGCGCTCGTCGACTCGAAGTCCGAGTACGTCAACATCGCCGCCTCGTGCGGCCTCAACGCGGTGACGCTGCAGCGCTCGGCGAGCATCTCCTACGAGGACTCCGTCTGCCGCACCGTGATCAAGAAGAACTATCCGGTGCGGATCATCTTCGCCGAGGACCGCCGGATGCTCCCGACCGTCCTTCACGAGGCGGGCTTCTCGACGGGCTACTGCTTCCAGGTGCGCAGCACCTCGGACTGCATCGGCACCTACATCCTGCTCTTCCGCGAGAAGGCCGAGCTCTCCTCGCAGATGATCCAACTCCTTGAGAGCTTCTCGACGCACCTGGGCGTCGCGATCGACAACGAGCGCCTCATTGACCGCGACCGTCAGTACGCCGTGATCCAGGAGCGCCAGCTCCTCGCGCAGGGCCTGCACGACTCGATCGCGCAGGCGCTCTCCTACCTCAACCTCCAGGTGCAGTTCCTCACCGACGCGATCAACCACAAGGACGACGCGCTGCGCGACGAATCGCTCAAGGCCATTCAGACGGGCGTGCAGGAGTGCTACGAGGACGTGCGCGAACTCCTCCTCAACTTCCGCGAGCGGCTCCACAACGAAGGCTTTCTGCAGGGCGTGCGCACCGTGATCGACCGCTTCGAAGGGCAGTCCCACGTGTCGGTGCGTCTCAAGGCCACCGGGGACGGCCCGAAGCTCACGCCGCGCGAGAAGCTCCAGGTGATCTTCATCATCCAGGAGGCGCTCTCGAACGTGCGCAAGCACGCGCAGGCCTCGAGCGTCACCGTGACGATCGACAACCAGGCGGACCTCACCGTCTCGATCGTGGACGACGGCGTCGGCATCGACCAGGCGCTCGTCGAGGAGCGCCGCAGCCAGCACGTCGGCCTCTCGATCATGAGTGAGCGCGCCTCGAGGATCGGCGCGACCGTGGACGTTGAACGCGCCTCGCCCTTGGGCGGCACCCGCGTGACGCTCCACCTCCCCGCCGCCTCGCGGCAGATCTGCTGAGCGGAGGATTGAGGTCATGGTCCGACGCGCCGCTGCACTGCCCACACTTCTCGTCCTGATCGCCGCCGCGCTCCCTGCGGCCGCGGTCCCCGTGACGATCTCGGCGGCGCCCGCAGGCCCTGCGCCCGCCGCCGTCTCCCGGGCCGCCCCCGGCGGGGAGCAGGACGCCGCGGCGGACGTCGTGGATCAGGCCCGGCGGCTCTATGCGCAATACCGCGAGGCCGCGGCGGTTGATCCCCGGACGGATCTGCTCGAACTCACGTTTGGGAGCGCCAACGCCCCCGGAGCCGTGGCGGTGAAGGGCTTGTCGGCGGACCACGCGCTTCTCGCGGGCTTCTTCGCCGAACTCGCGCGCGCCGGCATCGGCGTGGAGTCGAGCGTCGAGGAGGTGCCCAATGCCGAGGACCTGAAGCGCCTCACCTGGGCCCTCGTCGCCCGTTCGTCCGCACCCCTCGCGGACGCTTCCGGTACGGGCGCCGCCGTGCGGGCGCTCCCCTTGGGCGAACGCCTGCGCGTCCTCGTCAACCGCTTCGACGGGCGCGTGCTCGTGCAGACCCCGGACGGCCGCCTCGGCTGGGTCGAGGAAAAGGCGCTCGCCCTCCTGAACGACGTCGCCTTCGTCGCCTGGAACCGTCGGGCGGACGTGGTGGTGACGGCTCCCGCCGCTCCCGTGACGGACGCGGACGGCAAAAAGCTCTTCACCGCGCCCCTGGGGGCGACGCTTGCGCTCGTCAACAGCGGGTCCGAGCGCTTCGAGGTGCTCCTTCCCGGTGGCGGCACGGGCTTCATCGCCCGGCCGTTTGCGGCCGCAGAGAAGGACTTTCAGAGCGCGAACGAAGAGCTTCGGCGCGCCGCGCCCGCGGACTTCCTCGCCCGCACGGCGCAGTCGGCGCAGGCCCTCGTCAAGGCGGGGGCGGGAAGGAGCGACTATCTGGTGCCGCTTCCCGTCGCGGCGCTGCGGCTTCACGACCTCATCGCCCCCGAAGAGCCCGATCGCCTCGCGCGCCTCGGGCCACCGCTCTCGGGCGGCGTCAAGGGGCGCGAACTGAAGCCCGGAGACCTCGTCTTCTTCGGCGACGCGAAGAAGGGAGCGGTTCTGCGCTCCGGCCTCTGGCTCGGCCGCGGCCGCTTTGAGGCCGACGACCCGAAGACGGGCCGCGCGGCGGTCTTCTCCTTCGACGGCGGCGTCAAGGCCGGATCCAACGGCGGCATGGGGATCTTCCTCTGGGCCGTGCGTCCGCAGGCGGCCGAGCTCGCCAACCCGTGCCTTCTCTCCACCCGCGCGCACCCCTTCCATCAGGCGCCGCCCGCGGCCCTGAAGCGTTGCCGGCTGCGCTGAGACGCGCCCTTTCAGAAAAGCCGAAGCCCGTCGTGAAGGGAGCGTTCACTCTCCTTCCGGCGGGCTTTGCGCATGCGGCGAAGCCGGTGGCGGAGGGCTCAGAGCAAGGCGTTTCCCTACCTCCATAGGGAAGAGCCTATGGAATGTATAGGTATCGGTAATTCTCTCTATATCGGCGCCGGCCGGCCGCGGGCAGAATTGAGCGTCCGACGAAGCCGTACGACAAAGAAGCTTCGCGGCCCTTCCAACACCAGGAGAAAACATGCTCGGAATCATCATCACGCTCGTCGTGATTGCGGGCGTCGCGTACTGCGTCCTCAAGAACTACTACCCGCCCATCATCCTCTTGCTCGCGGGCTTCATCATGCTCATCTGCGCCGCGTTGAACGGCGCGATGCCGGTCGCCGCCGCGAAGTCCACCCACTTCTTCGGCTTCGACCTTGCCGAAGCCTTCACGAACTTGATGAAGGGACGTCTGCCCGGCCTCGGCCTCAACATCATGCTGATCGCGGGCTTCTCGGTCTACATGGACCGCATCGGCGCTTCCAAGGCGCTCGTGAAGCTCTGCGTGAAGCCCCTGCAGGCGATCCGCTCGCCCTATGTGCTCCTCGCCGTCACCTACGTGGTCGGCCAGTTCATGGCGCTCTTCATCAATTCCGCCGTGGGCCTCGGGCTCCTCCTGATGGCTTCGGTCTATCCGCTCCTGATCGCGCTCGGCGTTTCCCGCGCGTCCGCGGCCGCGGTGATCGGCTCGACCTGCTGCCTCGACCTCGGTCCGTCCTCTTCGAACGCGATGCGCGCCGCCGACCTGCTCGGCACGGACGTCGTCACGTACTTCATTCAGAGCCAGATTCCGGTCGCGCTCTGCGTGATCGCGACGGTCGCGGTCGGCCACTTCTTCATCCAGCGCTGGTTCGACCGCAAGGCTGAGGCCGCCGGCAAGACGGCCGAATCTGCGGCCGACGCTGCCGAATCCACCGACGAGCGCCTGCGCAAGGCCTTTGAGGGCGCCGGTCCCGTGCACTACGCGCTCCTGCCGGTGCTGCCGCTCGTGCTTCTAATCGTCTTCTCGCCGATGGTCTACGCCGGCATCAAGCTCTCCCTTCAGACCGGCCTCATCGTCTCGATCATTATCGCCTTCGTCGTGGACTTCATCACCCGCCGGAGCTTCCGCGAATCGACGAAGAACACGCAGGCGGTCTTCGAAGGCATGGGCAAGGTCTTCACCTCGACCGTGGGCCTCATCTGCTGCGCCGAGCTCTTTGCGCTCGGCATGAACAAGCTGGGCGGCATCTCGACCCTCATCTCGATGGCTGCCTCCATGGAGTCCGCCGGCGTCTGGGTGATGCTCCTCGTCATGCTCACGATCATGGTGGTCGCCACCGTCGTCACGGGTTCGGGCAACGCCGCGTTCTTCGCCTTCTCGCCGCTGCTTCCTGAAGCCGCCGCGAGCGTGGGCATCAACGCCGCCGTCCTCGCCGTGCCGGTGCAGCTCTCCGCGGGCATCGCCCGCACGATGTGCCCGATTGCCGGCGTGATCATCGCCGTGTCGGGCATCGCCGGCCTCTCGCCCTTTGAACTCGTGCGCCGCACCGCGCCCGTGATGATCCTCGCGCTGATCGTCAACGTCGCCGCCTCGGCCGTCTTCCTCTGATTTCCCTGATCCCCAAAACAAAGAAGGAGTTGAAGCCATGTCCGCTCTCCTCATCAAGAACGCCCGCGTCTTTGCGCCGAAGGACCTCGGCCGCAACGACGTGCTGATGGTGAACGACCGCATCGTCGCGGTCGCGCCCGATCTCGCGCCCGCCGGCATTCCCGACCTCGAGGTGCTCGACGCCGCGGGACGCATCCTGACGCCGGGCTTTTTCGACCAGCACATCCACGTGACGGGCGGCGGCGGCGAAGGCGGTCCCGCGACCCGCACGCCCGAGCTTGTGCTCTCCGAGCTCATCCGCTGCGGCACCACCTCGGTCGTGGGCGTCTCGGGCACGGACTACACGACGCGCTCGATTCCGAACCTCCTCGCCAAGGTCCGGGCACTGCAGACCGAAGGCGTCTCGGCCTGGATGTATACGTCGAACTACAAGTACCCGGCCACCACGCTCACCGACTCGATCGCGAACGACCTCTTCTTCGTGCCGGAGGTGATCGGCGTCAAGATCGCCTTGGGCGACCACCGCTCGTCCTTCCCGACCACGCAGCAGGTGCTCGCCGTGTTGGCCGAGGTGCGCGTCGGCGCGATGATCGCCGGCAAGACCGGGTTCCTCCATATCCATACGGGCAACATCCCGGGTGCCTTCGCCATGTACGACGAGATCGTCGCCAAGGGCTTTCCCATCAAGCACATCCGCCCGACCCACTGCGGCCGCATCCGCCACGTCTTCGACTCCGCGGTGGAGTTCGCGAAGAAGGGCGGTTGGATCGACATCACGACGGGCGCTTCGTGCTGCTTCGACCACCCCGCGCAGGCCGTGATCGAGGCGGTCGGCATGGGCGTGGATCCGACGCACATCACGCTCTCCACCGACGGCCACGGGTCGGTTCCCCGCTTCAACGAGAAGGGCGAGATGGTGGGCCTTGGCGTCGGCGGCGTCGACGGGAACCTCAAGGAGACGATCCGCCTCATCCGCGACTACCAGATGCCGATCGAAGACGCGCTCACCTACACGACGAAGAACGTGGGCGACGCGCTCGGTCTCAAGGACCAGGGCCGCGTCGAGACGGGCGCCTGCGCCAACGCCTGCCTCTTCACGGAGGACTTCGAGCTCACGCACGTGGTCGCCCGCGGCCGCGTGATGATGCGCGAGGGCGAGGTGGTCGTGAAGGGTACGTTTGAGCTCTGACCGATCGTCGACGGGGGCGCCTCCTCTCGGGAGGCAGGCACCCCTGGACAAAGAAAGCCCGCCGGGAAGGGAGCGTTCACTCTCCTTTCGGCGGGCTTTTTTCAAGCTTGGAGCGGCGGGACGCGCTGCTATTGGGCGTCCTCGGTCCTGCGCTTCCTCGTGCGGCGCTTCGGCGGGTTCGCCGGCGACCCGGGCCGGAGGTCGGCCGCCTCTTCGAGGGCCGCGGCCTTCTCGGGCGCATTGCACAAGGGCGACACGGGGCAGTGCGCGCAGTCGGGATTGCGCGCCTTGCAGACGTAGCGACCGAAGAGCAGCAGCCAATGGTGGGCGTTCAATTTGTACTCCTCGGGCACCACCTTGAGGAGCTTCTCCTCGACCTCGGCCGGCGTCTTTCCGGGCGCGAATCCCGTGCGGTTGCAGACGCGGAAGATGTGCGTGTCCACCGCGATCGTCGGCTGGTGGAAGGCGACGTTGAGAACGACGTTGGCGGTCTTTCGGCCGACGCCGGGGAGCGCCGTGAGCGCCTTCATCGTCTGCGGAACCTCGCCGCCGTATTGCTCCACGAGCCTGCGGCAGGTCTCAATGACGTGCGCGGCCTTCGTGCGGTAGAGGTTGATCGTCTGCACGTAGGGGATGAGGCCGTCGAGGCCCAACGCGAGGATCGCCTGCGGGGTGTTCGCGACGGGAAAGAGCTTTGCGGTGGCGAGGTTCACGCCCTTGTCGGTCGCCTGCGCGGAGAGCATCACGGCGACGAGAAGTTCGAAGGGCGTCGTGAAGTTGAGTTCCGACTTCGGGTCCGGATTGAGGGCGGCGAGCGCCGCCATGAAGGGGACGCGGTCCTTTTCAGGAAATGCCATTTTTGGGGGTGGGTCTCTTGGTGTGAAGAGGTTTTCGCTCCGGCTGCCGGGGATGCATGACGCAAGCGGTTCGGGCGGTCGAAGAGCGTTCAGCGCCGCGCCGCGCGCGCCTGTGCGAGGATGTCGGCCATGAAGCGCTTCTTGGCGGCCGTCTGGTCGGCGGGGGTTTCGCGGAGGCGCGCCAGACGCGCGTCCTCTTCGGCCGCGCGCCGGATGCGCCGCGCCCAGGCTTCTTCGTGGTGGAGCTTGGCGCGCCGCGCGTCCTCGTCCGTCCAGTCGCGGCCGGCCTCGACGAACTCAATGCAGTCCATCGGGCAGGCGGGGGCGCAGAGCGAGCACCCGGTGCAGCGCGACTCGATCACGGCGTGGAGGTGCTTCGGCCCTCCGGCGATCGCGTCCGTCGGGCACGCGCGCGAGCACCAGGCGCAGCCGATGCACTCGCCCGCACGGATGCGGGCGCGCGCGAAGGGCATCTCCTGACCGTACTCCGGGTCGAGCGGCGTCTCGGGGAGCCCGGTGAGGGCCGCGAGCCGGCGGATGCCGCGCGCCCCGCCCGGAGCGCAGCGGTTGATCGGCGCCGCGCCCGAGGCGATCGCCTCGGCGTAGGCGGCGCACCCGTCGAAGCCGCACTGGCGGCATTCGGTCTGTGGGAGCAGGTCGTCGACGGCCTGGGGCGAGGGATGAAGCGGGGGCGGGAGCATGGGGTTCCTTTAATTCCTTTAATAGAAGTTCTCGACGACGAGCTGACCGGGCTTGCCGAAGCGGGGCGAGACGAGGCCGCGGGTCTTGAGGACCGCGCGCGTCGCGGCGATGAAGTCGGGGTTGCCGCAGAGCATCACGCGGGCGTCTTCGGGCGTAATGGTGCGGCCGGCCGCACGTTCAAGGTCGCCCGACTCCACGAGGGCCGGGATGCGGCCCGAGAGGTCGCCCCCACAGGCGGGATCCGTCTCGCGGGTCGTGGTGATGATGAGCTGCGGGCGGCGCCCTTCGGGGAGAGAGGCCACGAGTTCGCGCGCGAGCGCGGCCTCCTCGATGCGGTGCACGCTCTCGACGAGGACGATGTCCCGCCAGCTCTCCCAGACGCTCGCGGAGCGCAGGATCGAGGCGAAGGGCGTGAGGCCCGAGCCCGTCGCGAGGAGCCAGAGGGTCTTGCCGCCCGGGATGCGCGAGGGCGTCAAGGCGCCTTCGGCGCCGCCGTCAAGGAGCACCTCATCGCCCGGGTTGAGGGCGCAGATGCGGGGCGACAGGCGGCCGCCGGGTACTTCGGTGATGAAGAACTCCAGAACGGGCGCCTCGGGCGTGGAGGCGATCGAGTAGCCGCGGATCACGGGCTCGCCCCCCTGAGGGTCGGCGAGTCCGAGGCGGGCGAACTGGCCCGGCTTGAAGTCGAACCCCTCGGGGCGCTCGAACTGGAGCACCCAGAGTGTCGGCGCCGCCTGGCGGCGCGAAAGAAGCTTGATGGTCTGCATGACTTGGCTTGCGTCCTGGGCCGGCGGGCGGAGGCGGCGGCGCCACATGCGCGCGCCGCGCGAAGCCCTTCGGCCGGGAGAATGAAGATGCAGAGATTCTAAAAAGAAGGCCCGCTCATTGGGCGGGCCTTTCCTGCAACAGCTTCTTGCCGCGGAAACGCTTCAGCGCTTGAGGAAGCGGATCTTGTTCTTCACGCCGCGCCACTGGTCGGCGTCGTCGGCGTAGGGCTTGCGGTGCGTGATCGAAGGCCATTCGCGGGCGAGCTCGGCGTTGAGCTCGATGAACTCCTTCTGATCCTCGGGGACGTCCTCTTCGGCGAAGATGGCCGCTTCCGGGCATTCCGGGATGCAGACGGCGCAGTCGATGCACTCATCGGGGTCGATCACGAGGAAGTTCGGACCTTCGCGGAAGCAGTCCACCGGGCAGACGTCCACGCAGTCGGTACGCTTGCAGCCGATGCAGGCTTCGCAGACAACATGAGGCATGTTCTGGGTTCTCCAACAGGGAAGGGCCGGCATCCGCCCACGGCGGGATGTTCCGACGTGAAGGACCGGCCTGGAATATCTGAGGGGGCGGATTCTACTCGTTTCTGCTGCTGATTGGCTTAAGAAAACTGCCCGGAAGCGCCTTGATCATCCTCGAAAAAGAGAATGGTTCTCGACTGAGAGGGAAGGAATCGATGGGGCGCGGCCGGGCTGGGCCCGGCCCTGCGGGCGGCGGGAATGCCCCGGGCCGCCCGGCGCAAACGGCTCCGGTCAGTCGATAAAGCTGCTCTTCGCGGCCACCGCCTCCGGGACGGCGAGCCCGATCGCGGCGGCGGCGCTGCGGTTGATGAGGGGTTGGCGAGCGTCCTGGAAGGCGACCGGCGTCGCGGCGGGCGTGCGCTTCCCTTCGAGAATGTCGGCGCCCAAGGCGCCGGTCATGCGGCCGAGCTCGTAGTAGTCGACCGAAATGGAGGCGAGAGCCCCCGCCCGCACCATCGCGGAGTCGCTCGCGACCACCGGGAGCTTCGCGTCGCGCGCGAGCTTCGCGACCGTCGCGGCGGCCGACGCGAGCACGTTGTCGGTCGGGAGCCACAGGCCGCAGACCTTCCCCTTCATCGAGGTGATCGCCTGCGGGACGTCGTTCATCGAGCCGGCGGCGGCCTCGAGGACCTTCACGCCGCGCTTCTGGGCTTCCTCACGCAGGCGCGCCGCCTGGAATTCGGCGTTCACCTCGGCCGGATTGAAGACGACGCCGATGGGGGTCGTCTTCGTCGCGTCCCCCGTAAGGGCGATGAGAAGGTCGAGCTGCGCGGCGATGGGCCCGAGGTTCGAGACGCCCGTGACGTTGCCGCCCGGGGCCTTGTCGGAGGCGACCACCTTCGCGGCCTCGAAGCTCGTCACGGCCGTGGCGACGATCGGAATCGTCTTCGTGGCGCGCGCCATCGCCTGGAGGGCGGGCGTCGAAGAGGCGAAGATCAACCGGGACTTGCCGGAGACGAAGCGCGTGCCGATGGCGGCGAGGGTCGCCTGGTCGCCCTGGGCGTTCTGGCGGTCGATGCGGATTCGTTCTCCGTCCTTCCATCCGCGCTCGGCCAAGGCGTCGATGAAGCCGCGCACGGTCGCGTCGAGCGCTTCGTGCTCAACCAACTGCACGACGCCCACGGGAATGAGGTCGGGGGTTGCCGCCGCAGCGGCGGGGGCGGCGGCCGTCTTCTTCTCTTCGCCGCAGCCCGTGAGGAGCGTGGGGAGAAGGAGCGCCGAGGCGGCGAGTCCCGCGGCGCGCAGACACGTGCGGCGCGAGAAGAGCGAGAGTTGAGATGTGGTGATGGAAGCGTGCTTCGTCATGGGAGGCTCCGTTGACATCCTCTCCGCCCTGAAGGACGGAGATTCCCTACTGAGTCCTTACGCGT
>NZ_DAVZJY010000006.1:0-25714 GCF_052272535.1 Sutterella sp.
GGCGCCCTCCGGGAAGCATGAAAAAACCCCGGACCTCCGTCTGGAGAGGAGCCGGGGCTTCGGGGGCCGCTGCAGGGAGGCGCCGCAGGCTTACTGTGCGACGCTCACCATCGCCGGGCGCAGCACGCGGCCCGCAATGCTCCAACCGCGCTGGAAGACCTGCACGACGTCGCCCGACTTCAGGCCCTCAGGCGCCGGGACCATCGTGATCGCCTGATGCTGATGCGGGTTGAAGGGCTCGCCCTTCGGGTCGATCGGCTTCATGTCGGAGACGTCGAGCGCGTGCATGAACTGGCGGTAGGTCGCCTCCATGCCCTCGCGGATCGGGCTGTCGGGCTGGCCGGCCGTCGCCTCGAGGGCCTTCTCAAGGCTGTCGACGACCGGGAGCAGGTTTTCAGCGAACTTCTCGATCGCGTACTTGCGCGCCTTCACGATCTCCTCGGAGGAGCGGCGGCGGGTGTTTTCAAGTTCCGCCATCGCGCGAACGTAGAGGTCGTAGTGCTCAAGAACCTTCGCCTCGGAGAGCTTCAGCGCGACCTGCAGATCCTCGACGGTGCAGGTCTTTTCAGCGCCCGCCTCCTTCTTTTCGCCGCAACCGCACCCGGCCTTCGCGGCTTCGGGAGCGGCCTCATGCGCTTCGTGACCGTGGCAACCGCAGCCGCCTTCGCCGCCGCAGCAGCACTCTTCCTGGGACTTCTTCCCGGCCGTTTCGTTCTGAGCTTCAGTCATTTTTTCCGTTCATCCTTTCGGGTCTGAAGAGCGCGCGGACCGCAGTGAGTCCCGTCGTCCGCCGGGGACGCCGGGACAGCCTCCATGCGCCCTTGAATCCATTTCCCTTCCATATGGGGGCGGCGGGCCCGGTTTTCAAGGGCCGCGGGGGCGCGTCAGATCCAGCCCGCGAGCGCGCGCCGCGCGACGGCCGCGTAGGCGCCGACCGCCTCGTCGGAGTCGTTGAGGGCTGGGATGTAGTTGAAGGTCCCTGCAGGATTGCCCTTCAGATAGGCGCCGCGCAGCTCCCCGCCGATCTCCTCGATCGTCTCGAGGCAGTCCGCGGCGAAGCCCGGGCAAAGGACGTCGAGCCGCGGGAGTCCCTCGCGGGCCCACTTCTCAACGAGGGGAAGCGTGTAGGGCTGCAGCCATTCGTCGCGCCCGAAGCGGCTCTGGAACGACACCGTCCAGGCGCCTTCGGGGAGCTCGAGCCGGCGCGCGAGCGCGGCAGCCGTCTCCCGGCACTCCCTCTCGTAGACGTCGCCCATTTCGACGCCCTTCTTCGGGACGCCGTGAAAGCTCATGAGCAGCCTGCCGCCCGCGGCGACGGGCGAGCCCGCCTGCGCCCAGAAGCGGCGCACGTGCAGCGCCAGCGCGTCGAGGTATTCCGGCTCGATGTGGTAGCCGCGCACCGTGCGCAGCGCCGGGACGCTGCGCATGCCGAGCGCGGCCTTGAAGACCGCGTCGAAGCAGGCGGCCGTGGTCTGCGGCGCGTACTGCGCGAAGAGCGGCATCACGAGGACGCGCTCGATCCCCCCGGCGCAGAGGCCCCGCAGAACGTCGGCGACCGACGGGCGTCCGTAGCGCATCGCCCAGGCCACTCGCACGCTTCCGCCCAGAGCGGCCTCGAGCTTTTCGGCCGTGCGGCGGGTGTGGACGATGAGGGGCGAGCCCGCCTCGGTCCAGACGCTCTTGTAGCGCTCGGCGCTCTTCGCGGGCCGCACGCGCAGGATGATGCCGTGGAGAATCGGCCACCACTTCCATTTCGGCAGCTCGATCACGCGGCCGTCGGAGAGGAACTCCGCGAGGTACTCGCGCACCGCGCCCGCTTCGGGCGCGTCGGGCGAACCCGTGTTGATGAGGAGAACCGCGGCGCGCGGCTGCGCGGCGCTGGGGACGGTGGAATCCTGCATGAGAGCCTCGGCGGACCGTCCGCCCCGGCTGAGAGCGGACAAACGTCGGGCCGCACGCGGCGGCCCGAAGGAAGAATGTGTGCCCTGGGATTGTCGCCGCCCGCCGTTAAGAGGCGCTTAGCCGGCGGGAGGGGCCTCAGGAGGCGCGCACGGCGCTCAATTCGGCGTGGCGCTGACGCCAGAGCCAGAGCACGAGGCCGCCCGCGAGGCTCATCCAGAACTTGCCGAGCACCTGTCCGAAGAGGTAGTCGAGCGAACCGAAGGCGAGCGTGAGGAAGATCATGCTGTCCACCACCGAGCCGACGAGCCCCGAGACGATCACCGCCGTCGAGGGCAGGCGCTTTCTCATCGGCGTGTAGACGGCGAAGTCGGCGAGCTCGGAGAAGAGGAAGGCGCAGGTGGAGCCGAGCACGACCGCGGGTTCGGCGAGGACGGCCGAGAGCACGGCGCCCGCAAGGATCGCCGCAACCGTCCAGAGGTTGCCGAGGAGCGACTGCACGGCGTCGCGCAGCACCAGGGCGAGGCCGGCGAGCATCACGGCCGAGGGCGACCAGACGCCGGGCCAGACGGGGATGAGGCAGGGACCGTTCGGGTCGCAGACGAGGCCGACGTTCATCACCACCCAGTTGCCGAGCGGAATGGTGAGGATGAAGAGGACGAGCGTGACGAGCCCGATGCGGGAGGAGTGCGAGTTGAGGTCCGCGAAGGACGAGATGCGGCTGGCGGCCATGATGGGTGCTCCTGAGGGCGCATCTCCGGCGGAAATCCGGCGCGCCCTTCGAAGTGGGTCAACGAAGGAGGGGCACCCGACGCAGCAGGATTCAGCTGCCGGTGCCGAAAAAGCGCATCACGCGGCGCGGCAGATACCACAGGTCTCCCGAGAACCTCCCGCCTTCGGGGAAGCCCACGTGGCCGCCCTCCTCGGGGAATTCACCGATGACGGACGAGCTCATCTCTGCGGCCGTGGGAAGAACCCAGGCAGGCAGAAACGGATCGTTCTTGGCGTTCAGAAGGAGAAGCGGCACCCGCACGTTGGGCAGATACTGCTTTGCGGAGCATTTCTGCCAGTAGTCCATGGCGGATTTGAACCCGTGGACCGGCGCCGTATAGATGTCGTCGAAATCATACAGGCTTCGGCAGCGCTTGACAGCCTCGATGTCGAACATGTCCGGGTACTGCTTCGCCTTGAGGATGAGCTTCTCGCGCAGCGTCTTGAGGAACATGTCCGCATAGAGCGTGTTGACGCCCTTGTTGATGCGCTCGCTCCCGGCGACGAGGTCGATAGGTGCGCAGATCGAGACGGCCGCCTCGACGAGCCCTTCGGCTTCACGGCCGAGGTCGCCGAGGCACTTCACGAGCTGGTTGCCGCCCAGGGAGACGCCGACGGCGTAGAGCTTCGCTGCGGGGAAGCGCCCGTGCACGGTGCGCAGCACCCAGGCGTTGTCCGCCGTGTCGCCCGCGAAGTACGCGCGGGGCTTGAGGTTCATCACGCCCCCGCAGGTGCGGAAGTGCGCCACGACGCCGCGCCAGCCGCGCCGCGCGCACTCGCTCATGAGCGCCTCGGCGTAGTGGCTGTCGCTGCCGCCCTCGAGTCCGTGGAAGTGCACGAGCACGGGTGCGGACGGGTCCGCGGGCTCGGGCGTCGCCCAGTCCCAAGCGACGATGTCGCCGTCGGGCGTGTCCACGATTTCGCGCCGGTACGCGACGTGCGGACGCGGGGTGATGCGCGCAGGAATGACCGTCTGAAGGTGTCCGCCGGGGCACCACGAAGGCGCATGGTATTCAGAACGGAAAAGCGGCATGAGGAACTCTGCGTTTAGACGTGGGAAAAGTGCTGATGATAGGCCCGGACGCACCCGCCTCGGGCGCGCCGGAAAGATGTCGTTACGCGGATTTGCGCTCGGGCCCGTCTTCGCCGAAGACGCTGCGCCAGAGTGCGCGCACGGCCTGCGCCTCGTCCTCGATCATGGCGGCCGGAACGCGCGCCGGAACGCTCTCGCCCGCGTTGAGGCGGATCTCGTGCTGCAGCGCCCGGTAGCGGCGGTAGGCGCACGCCGCACGGGCGGCGAGCGTCTCGTCGAGGATGCCGAGGCGCGCCGACATCTCGAGGAGCAGGATGTTGCCGAAGTTGTTGACAAGCTCGGGGTGCTCCGCGCTCCAGCCGAGCACGCAGTACTGCACGATGAACTCCACGTCCACCATGCCGCCGCGATCCTGCTTCAGGTCGAAGAGCCCGCTCGTGTTGGCGTGGCCCTCGAGCATGCGCGCGCGCATCGCGCCGATCTCGCGTGCGAGCGCCGTGCGGTCGCGCGGGGTGCGCAGAATCTCGGCGCGCTCGACTTCGAAGCGCCGGCCGAGGTCCGGGTCGCCGGCGACGAACCGCGCGCGCGTGAGCGCCTGGTGCTCCCAGAGCCAGGCGCCGTTGCCGTCGATGTTGCGCTGGTAGCGCGAGAACATCTCGAAGGAGCAGACCGCGAGTCCGTTCTCGCCGTTCGGCCGCAGCCGCAGATCGACGTCGAAGAGCTTGCCCGAGGAGGTCTGCACAGTGAGCGCGCTCATCATGCGACGCACGAGTCGGCTGTAGCGCCGATCCGCGTCCGGATCCGGATCGTCGTAGAGAAAGACGAGGTCGAGGTCGCTCTGGTAGCCGAGCTCCTTGCCGCCCAGCTTCCCGTAGCCGATCACGGCGAAGTGCGGCGGCTCCTCGGGACGGCCGGGCATTCCCGACCAGGCAAGGTCGAGCACCTCGGCGATCACCGCGTCGGCGAGGGCCGAGAGCTGGTCGGCGAGCCGCTCGACGGCGAACCGCCCGTCGAGATCCGCGACGAGAAGCCGGAAGACCGCGCCGTGGTGCGCGTCGCGCAGATAGTTCATCTGCCGCTCCTGGTCGCCTTCGGCGGAGACGAGCTCCGCGTGGAGGGACTCCCGCCAGGCGCTCCACTCGACGGGCGTGAAGTCGTCCATTTCGGAGCTCCTCGCATCGACAAGCTCGTCAAGCACGATCGGATGGCGCACGACGTAGTCCGTGCTCCAGCGCGAAGCGGCGAGCACGCGGCCGACGCGGGCCGCGGCGCTCGGGTATTCGTAGAGCAGCGCCGCATAGGTCGAGCGCCCCGCGATCGCCTCGAGCAGCTGCAGGTAGCGCGAGAGCTCCTCGGCCGGAGAGATCACGCGCGCACCGGAGCGCTCGATCCACTCGGGGCACTTCTCAACCACGAACTGCACGAGCCGGCGCAGGCGCGTGCGGGCCTCTTCGGAGAGCATCGAGGAGCGCCGGCCGCGCACGAGCGAAAGGATGCGTGAGGCGAGTTCACCGTTGGCGGCCGCGGCCGCGCCGTAGCCGAAGCGCTCGAGCAGATGTTCGAGCATCTCGGGCGCGGCGGGCGTCCCTTCGGCCCAGCCGAGGGGCCAGCGGCCCTCGTCCTGAACTTCGGCCTTCTCCTCGTTCACGTGGAAGACGCCGTCGAAGGCCGAGGCGACGAATTCACGCACGCCCTCGACCTCGCGCCAAAGTTCGTCGGGGTCGGCGCCGAGGAGTCCCGCGGCGCGCCGGAGCACGTCGCCCCCGCGCGGCAGCCACTGCGTCTGCTGATCGTCCACGTACTGCAGCGCATGTTCGACGTCGCGCAGGAACACGTAGGCAGCCGAGAGGCGGTGCGCCACGTCTTCGGCGAGTGCGCCCGCCTCAACCAACGCGTCGATCATCGGCAGCGTCGAGCGGCCGTGCAGCTTTTGCTCGCGCCCGCCGCGGATCACCTGCAGCGTCTGCACGATGAACTCGATCTCGCGGATGCCGCCGCGGCCCAACTTCACGTTGCAGCCCTCGCGCCCGCGCGCCTGCTCGCGGCGGTTCGTCTCGGCGCGCACGAGCTCATGGAGCTTCGTGAGCGAACTGATCGCGTTGAAGTCGAGGTACTTGCGGAAGACGAAGGGCTGCACGAGGTCGTGGATACTCTTCACCTGCTGCGCGAACGCCTTGGGCGGGGCGAAGACCGGACCGCTCACGACGCGGCCCTTGAGCCAGGCGAAACGCTCCCAGTCGCGGCCCTGCGTGTAGAGGTACTCCTCGAGCATGCCGCTCGAGGAGACGATGGGTCCGGCGTCGCCGTTCGGGCGCAGCCGCATGTCCACGCGGAAGACGAATCCTGGCCCTTCGGGATCGTTCAGGGCCGGAATGATGCGCCGCGCGAGGCGCGCGTAGAACTCCTCGTTCGTCACCGAGCGGCGGGCGTTCGGGAATTCCGCGGTCGGCCGCGTCTCGCCGTCCTCGTCGAAGAGAAAGATGAGGTCGATGTCGGAGGACACGTTGAGTTCGGCGCCGCCGAGCTTGCCCATGCCGACCACGAGGAGGTCCTGCGGCACGCCCTCGGGGCTCGAGGGAACGCCGAGGCGTTCGGCGAGCTCGCGCGCATGCACGCGCACCACCGCCCGCACGGCCTCTTCGGCGAAGATCGTCATCGTCTCGACCACCTCGTCGTAGCCGCAGGCTCCGGTGGCGTTGCGGCCGATGAGGGAGAGCATCAGGTCGCGCCTCAGGAGCCGGAGCTCCAGGTCGAGCGCCTCGCTCGTTGCGGCCGCGCCGATGCGTTGGACGATGCGCCCGCGCGTCCAGGGCTCGCTGCAGAGCAACGCGAACCGCTCGAGCCTCTCTGCGTCCGTCCCGCCGGGCAGCATCGCCTTGAGCGAACGCGCGGCGAACACTGAAAGCTCTGCGGTCTGCTCGAGCGTGGGCTTCTCCATTTCCTCTTCCTCCACTTTTGGACAGGCGTGCGGATACGCGTCTCCTCCCCGAGGAAGAAAAGACGCGCGCCTGATGCAATTGTATGTAGCACCTGCTCCGCGCCCCGGCGCGCCGACGCGTGCTAACGTTCACCCAAAACGCACCGTCCTCCATCAAACAACCGTGAACGAAACCCGCCGAACCACCAAGAGCGGCGGCAGGCCTCCCCGCACTGCGCGCGGAGCCCGGCCGCTTGCGCGCACCGCGCTCAGGGTGCTTCTCGCACTCTGGTTCACCGCAGGCGCGGCGATCCTCTTCTCGCGCTGGTTCGTCACGCACGAGCTCCCCGAGCATCTCTCCGAATACGAGCGACTCCTCACCGAAGCCACGGGCGTCGTCGTGAAGGCGGACCGCATCGAGGTGGGCTTCACGCTGCTGCGCCCGGTCGTCGTGCTCGAGGACGTGACCCTTACGCGCCGCGGCGGCCCCGTGTCGCTTCATCTGCCCAAAATCGAAGCCGAGCTCGCCTGGGGGTCGCTCTGGCACCTCGAGCCGCGCTTCGCCACGCTCATCCTCTCGAATCCCGAGCTCAACGTGCGCCGCATCGGCGCGCGCACCTTCGACGTCGCGGGCTTCACGATCGACCTTTCGTCTCCCCGGGAGGAGAGCAAGGACACCGCCGGTGCGAGCGTGCTCGGCCTGCTCTTCGCCCAGGGGCGCCTCATGATCGAGGGGGGCTCCTTCCGCTACACCGACGAGACGGCCGCCAGTGCGCGCACCGTCTCGCTCGAGCGCGTCAACGCGGCCTTCGAGCAGCGCATCCTCGACTACCGCGCCGCCGCGCAGGGCGAGATCCGCATCGACGACGCAGCAAGCGCCTTCGACCTGCGCGGACGCATCGAGAAGCACTTCTTCATGCAGGCCGACGACCCGCTCACCTGGCGGGGGACGGCCTATGCGGACCTGCCGCGCACCGCCGTGGACCGGCTCCTCGAACGGATCGGCCTCGGCGGCATCCTGCGCGACGGCTTCGGCGCGGCGAAGCTCTGGGCGGACTTCGAGGGCGACCGGATCACACGACTCTCCGGATCCGTGAACGTCGCCGACGTGCGCGCGCAGATCGCACCCGAACTCGCCGAACTCGACCTTCCGTCGCTCTCAGGGCGCTTCGCCTTCGCGCAGAGCGCTTCGTCATTGAGCTTCACAGCCTCGAACTTCGCCTTCCAAACGGGCGAAGGCACGCGCTTCGGCCCGGCGGAGCTCACGGCCGAATGCGGCTTCACGGAGACGCGCACGCCCACGGGCTGCCGCTTCAGCGCCTCCGAAGTGGCCGTCGGCACGATCGCCCGGCTCGGCCCCGCGCTGCCGCTCCCGCAGGCGGCGCTCGACTTTCTGACTGAAAAGGCCGTCTCGGGGCAGCTCTCGGACGTCTCGGCCGCATTCGAGGGCGACTGGGCCGATCCGAAGAACTGGACCCTCTCGGGGAACTTCACCGGCCTCACGCTTCCCGCGGGCGATGGACCGCTCCCGGGCTTCCGCAACCTTTCTGGCATGGTGCGCGCCGAAGGCGCGGGCGCCTTCACGATCGAACTCGACACGCACTACGCCGCGCTCTACTTCCCGCAGGTCTTCCGCACGCCGCGCTTCGACGTGACGAAGCTCACGGGCGCCGTGCACGTGAAGATGGGCGATCCCTTGGAGCTCGCCTTTACCGACGTCGTGCTCCTCAACGGCGACGGACTCGCGCGGGCCGCGGGCAGGTGGCGCGGCACGGGAGGCCCGGGCGAAATCGACCTCTCGGGCACGATCGAGCGCGCCGACGGCGCGGCCGTGCACAAGTACCTCCCCCTGGTCGTGGGCGACCCGGCGCTCGACTACGTCGAGTCGGCCGTGATCGCCGGGCGCGGCGCCAACGGCGTCTTCGCCGTGCGCGGCCCGCTCGAGAGCTTCCCCTGGGACGGCGCGGACCGGGACAAGGGCGAATTCCGCATCGAGGCGGACGTCGAGGCGGGCTCCATGGACTTCATGCCCTCGCACGCAAAGGGCGCCGACGGCGGCTGGGTGCGCGCGGCCGAGTGGCCCGTCCTCACCGACATCCGGGGGCACCTCGCCTTCGTCGGCAACCGCATGACGATCACGGGCAAGAGCGCGCGCTCGCAGCAGCTCTCCGCCTCGAAAGTGAAGGTTGAGATCGCCGACTTCACCGCCTCGCCGCCGGTGCTCACCGTGGACGGCACGGTGACGGGCGACCTCGGCGCCGCGCTCGCCTACCTCGGCCGCGCGAAGTTTCTCCGGGACGCGATCGGCACGCCCTTTGCGCAGTCGAAGGGCTCGGGCCCCGTCTCCGCCGCAATCTCCCTGCACGTGCCGCTGGGACCCGGAGACAAGACCTCCTACACCGTCACGGCCGACCTCTCGAAGGGGCGCTTCACGTATCTGCCCATCCTTCCCGAAGCGCTCGACCTCACGGGGCGACTCGTCGTCGCCTCTGAGGGCATCTCGACGCCCAAGCCCTTTGCCGGCCGCACGGCGGCGGGTCCGCTCAAGGTCACGGCGGCCTCGGACGCCAAAGCGGTGCGCCTCGACATCCACGCCGAGAGCTCGGCCGAAGACTTCGAGCGCCTCGTCGACCATCCCTTCCTCGCGCCCTGGTTCCGTGAGTTCTCTGGCGCCGCGCCCGTGCGTGCCGAGGTGTTCATCCCCTGGGCGGCGGGCGCCCCCTTCCGGCTTGAAGCCGAGAGCTCGCTCGAGGGCGTCGCCTCCCACCTCCCCGCCCCCTTGAGCAAAACCGCCGCGGAAAAGCTCCCCGCGAAGCTCTCCTACCGGAGCGGCGGCGGCTCGACCGCGCTCGAATTCACCACCGCGCCCCTCGTCAACGTCGCGCTCGCCTGGGAGAAGGACCGGCTTTCGCACGGCTTCGTGGGCGTCGGCGCCCCGATGCGGCGCGTCGATTCGGGGTTCGAGGCCGTCGTGAAGACGGGCGCGGTGGACCTCACCGCCTGGGCGCAGGCCTGGGAGCGCGCCGGCGCACACTTTGACGCGGCGCAGCGCGGCGCAGGTGCCGCCCCCAAGCCCGCCCCCCTCACCCGCGTGGACTTCGCCGCCGACGACCTCGTCTGGAAGAAGCGCTCGTTCGGCGGCGTGGACGCCACCTGGCTGCAGCTCCCGGGGCTCTGGCACCTGCGCACGCAGGGCCCGCTCGCCTCGGGCCAGGTTGAATACCTCGAGGAGGCTCCGGGGCGCACGCCGAAGCTCACGGTGAAGCTCGGCCGCCTCTACGTTCCTGCCGCGCCCGCCGCCGAACCGAAGGACGCCGCTGCGCATACCGCCCCCGCGCAACCTTCCGGAACCTCCGGCGAAGGCTCCTCCGTCCTCGACGCCCTCAACGCGATGCCGATGCTGCCCGACCTCTCGGTGGTCGTGGACGACCTCCGCTGGGGCGAGCGCCGCATCGGCAAGCTCGAGGCGACGGCGCACAACCTGCCGATGACCGCCCTCGGGCGGGAGTGGCGCCTCGACGAGCTCGTCGTGCGCAATGCCGGAGCGACCCTCACGAGTTCGGGCGGCTGGCTGCGGCCCACCCCCGAAGAGGCCGGCACGACCAAACTCAAGGCCGCGCTCATCGTGCGCGATGCGGGCGACATGCTCTCGAGCCTCGCCTTCGACGACGTCCTGCGCGGCGCCCCCGGCCGCGCCGACCTTGAGCTCTCCTGGGCGGGCCGACCTTCGGCCTTCAGCCTCAGGACCCTCTCGGGCCCCGTCTCGATGGAACTTGGCGCCGGGCAGCTGCTGCAGGTCGAGCCGGGAGCGGGGCGGCTCCTCTCGCTACTCTCGATGCAGCACCTGCTGCGCCGCCTCACGCTCGACTTCCGCGACGTCCTCGCCAAGGGCTTGCGCTTCGACTCCTTCAACGCGCAGTCCCGGCTCGAGTCGGGCGTTCTGCGCGTCGAGAAGACCGCACTCGCCGGGAGCGCCGCCACGGTGGTCACCTCGGGCAACGTGGACCTCGTCAACAACATCCTCGACCTCAAGGCGCTCGTACTGCCGAGCATCAACGCCGAAGGGCCCTCGCTCGCGCTCGCCATCGCCAACCCCGCCGTCGGCATCGGCACCCTCATCGCGCAATGGGTCCTCAAGGACCAGATCTCGAACTTCCTCTCGACCGAATACGAGGTGAAGGGCTCGCTCGACGATCCAGCGGTGACGAAGATCGCCTCGCCCATAAATCGCACGGAGAAGACAACCGAGAAGGCCCGCGACGAAGCCGAGCGGGCGGCGCACCCGGGACGCCGGGAGGCACAGCCGTGAGCGCGCTCGAGCTCAGCCCAACCGCCCTCGAGTCCCTCATCAATGCGGGCGGCCCTGTCTTCGTGCGGTTCACGGGCGATTGGTGCGGCGCCTGCCGCGCCTCGGCGCCCGTCTTCGAGGCGGCCGCCGCAAAGTACGCCGCGCGGGCGCACTTTGCCGAGGCCGACGTCGCGCGCATGGAGGAGCTCACCCAATCCTGCGGCGTCTCGCGCCTTCCCTGCGTCGTCTTCTTCACCGGCGGCGCCGACGAGACGGCGCTCGCCGGCCGCTGCACGCCCGCCGCGCTCGAGCGCTTCATCGAGGGCGCGCTCGCCTCGGTCCGACCGACGCCGGATGCAGGATAATGGAGGGATTGCATTCACCTTTCACGTCAAGAGACGTCAAAAGCAGTGTTCACCCCGTTCAAGCTGATGACCCCCATCGTGTGGCTCACGCGCCTTCTCGTCGGCGCCTATCCGCACTGGCAGGGCTGTGCGCCGTCTCCGCGCCAGCGCATTTACTTCGCCAACCACACGAGCCACCTCGACACCATCGTGATCTGGGCGTCGCTGCCGCCGGAGCTGCGCAGCCGCGTCCGCCCGGTCGCCGCCAAGGACTACTGGGAGAAGGGCGTGCTACGCCGCCGCATCGCCCTCGACGAGCTGCGCTGCGTGCTCATCGACCGGCGCCGGCGCGAACACGCCAACCCGCTCGACCCGCTGCGCGAGGCGCTCCGTCAGGGCGACTCGCTCATCATCTTCCCTGAGGGCACGCGCCGGCCGCAGCCGCTGCCGAGCCCCTTCAAGTCGGGCATCTGGCACCTGATGACGGAATTCCCCGACGTCGAGTTCATTCCGGTCTACATCGAAAACCTGCACCGCGCCATGCCCAAGGGCGTGCTCATTCCGGTCCCGACGGTCTGCTCGGTGCGCTTCGGCGCCCCGATCCCGCACTCGCCCACCGACCTGAAGGACGACTTCCTCAACCGCGCGCGCGACGCCGTCATTGAACTTTCCAAAGCATGAGACTCGGTTTCCACATTCAGGAAGCGTACGCCTTCCTTTTCGTCGGCCTGACGCTGATCGCCGCCCTGGGCACCTTCTACGTCTCCTGGGCGCTCAGCCGCGTCGTCACACCGGAGCGCCGGCAGCGCCTCAAGGTCGTCTCCTCGCGCCTGCGCATGGCCTGGTGGCTCATCGCGGTCTTCACGATCGCCTTCCTGCTCGGGCAGCCCGCGCTCCTCTTGTTCTTCGCCTTCATCAGCTTCTTCCTGCTGCGCGAGTTCATCGCGATCACGCCGACGAAGCCCACGGACCACTACGCCCTCGTGGTCGCCTTCTATCTGGCGATTCCGCTCCAGTACGTCGCCATCGGCTTTGACCGACCGGAGATCTTCACGCTCTTCATCCCGGTCTACCTCTTCCTCGCGCTTCCGGTGATCATGGCCTTCTCGCACGACACGGACCGCTACCTCGAGCGCGTCGCGAAGGTGCAGTGGGGTCTGATGCTCTGCGTCTTCTGCCTCTCGCACGCGCCGGCGATCGCCACGCTCGAGCTCACGCGCTACGGCTCCTCCGGGCCGCTCCTGATGCTCTACTTCCTGCTCGTGATCTTCGTCTCGGACCTCTGCGGCGCATTGGCGAGCTCGATGCTCAAGGGCAAAGAGCTGCGCTTCAACATGAACCGCACCGTGGTGGGCACGACGATCGGGTGCCTGTGCGGCTTCATCGCCGGCGCGCTCATGTACTGGATCACGCCCTTCCGCTTCTGGCAGGCGCTCCTGATGTCGCTCGCCGTCGTGATCGCGGGCGTTCTCGGCGACCTCGTCTTCAACTGCGTCCGCCGCAGCATGGGTGTGGAGCGGCTCGCGGGCGAAGAGGAGACCTACATGACGCGCGGGCTGCTCGCGCGCCTCGCGCCCGTCACCTTCGCCGCGCCGGTCTTCTATCACCTCACGACGAACTTCTTCATCACGTTCAAGGACGTCTTCTAGCGGCGCTCCCAGGGAGCTCCTTGCCAGAGAGGAGCGCTCTCCCGGCCGCAGAAACGACGAAGCCCGCGCAAAGGAATCTCCTTCGAGCGGGCTTCTTCTTTTTCACGCCGCCCCGGGTCCTTAGGGGAGCCGGAACGGACGCAAGGGCGGGATGGGCCTCAGCGGCGGCGCTGCCCCTGCGGCGCGGCGGGCGCGCGGCCCTCGATATGACGGAAGGTGATGCGGCCCTTCGTCAGATCGTACGGCGAAAGTTCGAGCGAAACGCGGTCGCCGGCGAGAATGCGGATGTGGTGCTTGCGCATCTTGCCGTTCGTGTAGGCGATCAGTTCATGACCGTTGTCGAGCTTCACTCGGTAGCGGGCGTCCGGGAGCACTTCCAGGACCTGACCCGACATCTCAATGAGATCTTCCTTTGCCATATGAATCCATCTTTAGGGAAACGGAACCCGGGACGGCCGCGCGGATGCGGCCCGCGTCGCGGGACGTACTTAAGGGGTCGGATTCTAACACCGACCGCGCGCCGCACCGTGAAATCTTCCCGGGAAATCAGCACCCGCCGCGCCTCAGACTCAGGGGAAACCCCGCGGAGGTCGGGCGGCGGCTCTTAAGAACCATAAAATCCCCCCGCGATAACATCAACAACGTCCGCCACATTCGAATCAGCAGGCGCGGACGTCAGGCGGCGGCAGTTGGGCCCATCGTTTTCCCATCTCGACGCCTGCCGCACGCAGGAGAAACAAAAAATGAAGTCAGTGCTCGTTCTCTACCACAGCAACTACGGCCACACCGCCCGCATCGCCCGCCGCATCTGGGAGACGGTGATCGCCGAAGGCAACCAGGCCGATCTGATGTGCGTGATGGAAGCCGACCGCGAGGGTCTCGACTGGAACAAGTACGACCTCGTGATCATCGGCGCGCCGGTCTTCTACGGCAAGTTCGAGCGTCAGTTGGTCGCCTTCGTCAACCGCTACAAGGCGATCCTCGACGCCAAGGCCACGAGCTTCTTCTCCGTTTCGGTCGTCGCCCGCACGCCCGCCAAGGCCACGCCCGAGGGCAACGTCTACACGCGCAAGTTCCTGCAGAACAACCCTTGGAAGCCCAAGGACGCGCACTGCTTCGCCGGCAAGGTGGACTACCCGAACTGGCGCTGGTTCGACACCAAGGCGATCCAGATGATCATGAAGATGACGAAGGGCCCGACGGAGCCGACCGCCATCATCGACTACACCGACTGGGAAGACGTCGAGAACTACGCCCGCCACTGCCTCACGTTGCAGGCTTGACGGTCACGATTCCGGACGGAGCGCGCCGCGCCCCGTCCGGAATTCCGCAATGCCGGCGCCGGCGCGTCCCCTCCCCGGGCGCCCCGCGCCGGCATTTTGCTTCTGAACAACGCTCTTTGAGCCCCTCCTTTCGGTTACACTCGGGCCCGCTCTGATTTTTCTGGAAACCTCCAATGGCTGACTTCCCCTGGTACGGCGTCTATCCCGCCGGCGTTCCGCACACGATTGATCCCGACAGCTACCCGAACATTCCGGCCGTCCTCGACGAGGCCGCCCGCAAGTTCCCCAAGCGCACGGGCTACACCAATCTCGGCGCCGACCTCTCCTACGCCGACGCGAGGAAGCTCTCCATCGACTTCGCGGCCTATCTGCAGACGCTCGGCCTCGAACCGGGCGACCGCGTCGCGTTGATGATGCCCAACCTTCTGCAGTACGTGGTCGCCGTCTTCGGCATCCTGCGCGCGGGGCTCACGGTCGTGAACATCAATCCGCTCTACACGGCCCGCGAGGTGCACCACACGCTCGAAGACTCCGGCGCAAAGGCGGTGGTGATCATCGAGAACTTCGCCCGCACGCTCGAAAAAGCCCTGCCCGGGACGGACTGCCGCCACGTGGTCCTCACGGCCGCGGGCGACATGCTTCCCATTCCGAAGCGCTGGATGGTGAACTTCATCATCAAGCACGTGAAGAAGATGGTCCCCGAGTACACGCTCCCCGGCGCCGTCTTCTTCCGCGACGCGCTCTCCCGGGGCGCCTCCGCAGGGTTCAAGTCCGTCGAAGTGAAGTCCTCCGACCTCGCGTTCCTGCAGTACACCGGCGGCACCACGGGCGTCGCCAAGGGCGCCGAGCTCACGCACCGCAACATCATCGCCAACATCCTGCAGGTGAGCGCGTGGATTTCCAACGCCTTCGAAGAGGGGCGCGAAACGGTCCTCACGGCGCTGCCGCTCTACCACATCTTCTCGCTCACGGCGACGCTCGTCTTCACGAAGTGGGCCGCCGAGATGGTGCTCATCACCAACCCGCGCGACATGGACGCGCTCGCGCGCGAGTGCATCAAGCACGACGTCTCCGTGATCATCGGTGTCAACACGCTCTTCGCGGCGCTCCTGCGTAGCCCGGTCTTCGCCGCGGCGAAGCTCAAGCGGCTCAAATTCACCTGCGGCGGCGGCGCGCAGGTCCAGCAGGTGGTCGCCGAAGAGTGGCTCAAGAAGACGGGTGTGCCGATCCTCGAGGCCTACGGCCTCACGGAGTGCAGCCCCGCCGTGTGCGGCAACATCCCGGGCGCCCCCTGGGACGGCTCGGTGGGCGCGCCCGTCTCCTCGACCGAGGTCTCGATCCGCGGCGACGGCTTCCGCGACCTCGGCGTCTGCCCGGAGGGGGCCGACCCCACACCGTACACGGGCGAGATCTGCGTGCGCGGCCCGCAGGTGATGCGCGGCTACTGGCGCAAGCCCGAGGAGACCGCGGGCGTGATGCGCGACGGGTGGCTCCGCACGGGCGACATGGGCCACATGGACCACCGCGGCGTGATCTCGATCACCGACCGCAAGAAGGACATGATCATCGTCTCGGGCTTCAACGTCTATCCAAATGAGGTGGAGAACGTGATTGCCGCGATGCCGGGCGTCCTCGAAGTAGGCGTCACGGGCGTGTCGAGCGCGAAGTCGGGCGAGACTGTGAAGGCCGTGATCGTGAAGAAGGACCCGGCGCTCACCGAAGCCGACGTGAAGGCCTGGTGCGCCAAGGAACTCACGCGCTACAAGATCCCGCGTGTGATCGTCTTCGTCGACAGCCTCCCGAAGACCCCGGTCGGAAAAATCCTGCGCCGGGAGTTGAAGGACCTCTAAAGCCCTTCTTCGGGACGTTGAAAAAAGCCGCATCCCCGGCGACGGGAGGTGCGGCTTTCTTCTTTTCCGGGGAGGTGCACCCCTCAGCGGGGCGCCCCTCCGGGAGCGGGGACGAATCAGGCCTTGCGGACCGGAAGCACCGGCTTCTCGCCGCAGGCGCCGACGAGGGCGGCAGCGGCGAGGAAGACGAGCTGGGGACCGAGCTCGGTGTCCACCTTCTCAAAGTACTCGGTGAGCGAGTGCGCGTTCACGCCGCGGCCGCCCGAGCAGAGGCAGGTGGAGGGCACGTTGAGGCTCATCGGGGCATTGGCGTCCGTCGAGGAGCAGATGTACTTCGTGAGCTCGATGCCGAGGACCTTCTGCGCGGAGCGCGAGACCTGCAGCACCGGGCAGTCGTCCGGGCGCATGCCCGCGGGACGGTTGCCGATCTGGGTCTTTGTGAGCTTGAGGCGCCATTCGTCCTCGGTGACGCCCCAGAAGGCGTTCTCTTCGGCGACGGCCTCCTCAAAGGCGGCGAGCACGGCCGCCTCGAGCTTGAGGAGCTCCTCGTTGTTGACCGAGCGCATGTCGACCTCGACCTCGCAGTGCGCGGCGATCGAGTTCACCGTCGTGCCGCCCTTGATCGTGCCGATCGTGTAGGTGGTCTTCGGATCGGACGGAACGCGGAAGTTCGCCATCTTGGCGCCGGCGCGGCAGATCGCGTGAATGGCCGACGGGCAGACGCCGAAGTCGGCGTACGAGTGGCCGCCCTTGCCGTCGATCGAGAGGCGCCAGCGGTGCGAGCCCGTCGCACCCTTCAGAACGCGGCCGACGTCGGTCGAGTCCACGGCGATGAAGCCGTCGATGTGGCGCTTACCCGAGAAGAGGTCCTTGGAGCCGCGGATATCGCCGTTGCCTTCCTCGCCGACCGTGCCGACGAAGAGGATGTCGCCCGTAGTCTCGATCTTGTTGTCGTTGAACATGCGCAGCACCTGCAGAAGCGCACGCAGACCCGCGCAGTTGTCGCCGATGCCCGGCGCACGGTAGATGTTCCCCTCGCGGCGGACCTTCACGTCCGTGCCGGCCGGGAAGACCGAGTCCATGTGCGCGCCGATCGCGAGCACGGGGCCCTCGCCCTTGCCGGGACGGCGGCCGACGACGTTGCCGATCGGGTCGATCACGACGTCCGTGAGGCCGTACGCACGCATCAGTTCAGCGACGCGCGCGGCGCGCTTCTCTTCGTGAAACGTCGGCGCCTCGATCTCGCAGAGCTCGACCTGCTCCTCCATCGCGCGGTCGGTTTCGCGCGCGGCCTGCTCGAAGGCGGCCTTCACCTCGGGCTTCCGGGCGAGCGCCTCAACCTGGGCGAAGACTGCTTCGGAAAGCGGGGGAATGGTGTTCTTGGACATGGCCTCTCTCCTCAATGAAATCCGCAGGTTATTTTGCCGGGTTGATTTTTTCCAACGCGGAAGCCGCGGCCGCGGGATCGGCCTCGACGCGAATCACGGAGCCCGCGGCGCAGACCGCTTCGCCCCCGCGGAGCTTGCGCCCGCGCCGGGTCTCCACGACGCCGTCCACCTTCACCTCGCCCTCCAGGATGCGCGCCTTCGCCTCCCCGCCCGTCGAGGCGAGGCCGGCGGCCTTCATGAGCGCGTCGAGCGTGATGTATTCACCCTTCAGAACGAACGGGACTTCCTTTTCCTGAGTCATGACGGAAAAAATTCCTCTATAAGAACGACATGGCCGCGCCTTATCTCAGATCAACCCGTTTGGGAAGACGATCGGCCGAAACCGTGACAGAATGCGATCCCTCATTATCCGTGAACCCAGGACCCGCGTTTTCCCTCACAGGGAATACCCTCACGAGCCCTGAATCCCGACTTTTCACATGCTTTCCTCCATTGCGATCGTCCTCGGGTACCAGGTCGTCGGCGAACTGATCAGCCGCCTCACGGGCCTGCCCGTTCCGGGCCCGGTCTTCGGCATGGTGCTCATGCTGCTCTCCTTCTTCGTGAAGGACGACCTCGTCGGCCGGGTGCGTCCCACCGCCGGCGTGCTCCTCGCGAACCTGTCGCTCCTCTTCGTGCCTGCAGGCGTGGGCATCATGCGCCACGGCGAGCGGTTCCTCAACGAGGGCGTGGGCATCATGGTGACGCTCGTCGCCTCAACGGTCATCGCCATGCTCGTGACGGCCTACATCATCATCGCCGTCGAAAAGTGCATGAAGATCAAGGACGAGGAGTAGCCGGAAAATGGAAGCTCTGTTTCTCGACGCCTTCGAACACCTCGAGGCGAACCCCGCCTTCTGGCTCTGCCTCACGCTTGGGCTCTACGTCTTCGGCCAGGTGGTATTCAAGGCAGCGAAGTTCAATCCCTTCGCGAGCCCGATCATCATCGCCGTGGCGCTCCTGATCACGATCCTCGTCGTGACGGGCGTGCCCTACGAGACCTACTTCAAGGGCGCGAACTTCATCCACTTCCTGCTCGGGCCCGCGACGGTGGCGCTCGCCGTGCCGATTTACGAGCAGCGATCGAAGCTCGCGCGCCTCTGGCTACCGCTCTTCCTCGGCCTGCTCGGCGGGTGCGCGGCGGCGATGGTCTCCGTGATCCTCATCGGGAGCGCCCTGGGCGTCTCCTCGCAGACGCTCCTCTCCCTCGTGCCGAAGTCGGTGACGACCCCGATTGCCATGGGCATTTCCGAGTCGATCGGCGGTCTGCCCGACCTCACGGCCGCACTTGTGGTCCTCACGGGCATGACGGGCTCGATCATCGGCCGGCCGATCTTCAACCTGCTGCGGCTGCGCTCCGACCCGGTCTGCGGCTGCGCCCTCGGCCTCTCCGCGCACGGCATGGGCACGGGCGCGGCGTTCCTCATCAGCCAGCGCGCGGGCGCCTTCGCCGGTCTCGCGATGGGCGTCTCGGGCATCATCTCCGCCTTCATGGCGCCGCTGCTCGCCTTCCCGCTCATGCATCTGCTCGGCCGGTGAAAAGTGCATCCTGAAAGCCGCAGGCGTCCGCGACTCAACGCGTTCGGGACGATCGCCGCCCGTTGATCCGTCCCGCCGCACGGCAGAGTGCCGTCAATGAAACCGCATTGCAAAAAAAGCTCCTACAGCGAAAGCAGCTGCAGGAGCTTTTTTCATGAAGGCGGAAGGTCGCACCGGAATCCCGGACGAGGCCTTCTGCTTTGTTTTTAGGAAAAGCGGATGCGGGCCTCAGGCGATGAGCGCGGTGATGCGCTCAACGGCTTCGGACGCGGTGCGGTAGGCACTTCTGCCCACGGACTGACCGAGGAAGACCGCCTCGAGCTCCTCTCGGCCCGCGCGGCGCGCCGCCTCCGTGAGGGGGCGCATGAGCACCTCGGGGAGCGGCCAGGCCGGGAGCACCGCTTCGTAGTCGGCGAGCGCGTCGAGCAGGGGCGAGCGCAGGCACCGCACAAGCCGGCCCGTATAGAGCCGCGTCGTGGTGAGCGCGGCGGCGTCGGCCCAGACGAGCGCGCGCCTGGTGTAGGGCGTGGCAAGCGACTCCGCCGCGCCCGTGAGGGCCGTGCCGCACATCACGGCCGAAGCGCCGGCGAGGACGAGACCGAGCGCCTGCTCGGGCCCGCAGACGCCGCCCGCGGCGACGACCGGAAGGCGGGTTGCCTTCGCCGCGGCGGGAACGAGCGCGTTGAGGCCCGTCATCACGTCGTCGCGGTCCTCGAAGTTCGCGCGCGGACCGCCCGCCTCCGATCCCTGGAGCACCACGGCGTCGACCTTGGCCGCACGCAGCACCTTCGCCTCGCGCAACGTGGTCGCCGTGCCGATGTTCACGATCCGCGCGTCGAAGAGCGCCTCCGCCTCGGGTTCGCGAAAACCTCCCGACGTGGAGAGAACGGCCGCGGGACGGGCCGCAAGAACGGCGGCGAACTGCGCCTCAAAGCGCGCGGCAGCGCGATCGAGCGTGAAGTCGTACCGCTCGCGCCCCTCCTTCGAGAGGGGAGCGGGAAGTCCGAGGTCCTCGAAAACCGCGGAGAGTCCGTCGGCCAACTGATGAAGCGCCTCCGGGGCGCGGCCGCCCTTCGGGGGGATGCGGATCTGGAAGGCGAAGGGCTTCGTCGTCTTCGCGCGGACAGCGGCTGCGGCCGCCGCTACTTCTTCGGGCGTCATTTCGCCCACGGGCAGAACGCCCAAGCCTCCCGCTTCACTCACGGCCGCGACGAGATCCACTCCCGCGACGCCTTCCATCGGGGCCGAGAGAAAGGGCTTCTCAATCCCGAGCCGTCCGCAGAAGGCCTGTGCCCGTGCGCGGCCTGCGTTCACCGCCAACTCGATGGCGCCTGCGGCGCCCGACTTCACTTCCTGCATCTCACTCCTCTCTTAGAATGCCGCCCGTGATGAACTTCTTGACCGGCCGCCCGATTCTATAGGGTCGCCGCACACGCACATGGCAAAGCAGAAAGTCGTTGTCGGCCTCTCCGGAGGCGTGGACTCCTCGGTGAGCGCCTGGCTCCTGAAGGAGCAGGGCTATGAGGTGGTCGGCCTCTTCATGAAGAACTGGGAGGACGACGACGACGGCGAATACTGCTCCTCGCGGCAGGACTTCCTCGACGCGGCGGCCGCGGCCGACGTGGTCGGCATCGACATCGAGGCGGTGAATTTCGCCCGTGAATACAAGGAGCGCGTCTTCTCGGACTTCCTGCGGGAGTATTCCGCCGGCCGCACGCCCAATCCGGACATCCTCTGCAACTCCGAGATCAAGTTCCGCGCCTTCCTCGACCATGCGATGCGCATGGGCGCGGACTGGATCGCCACGGGCCACTATGCGCGCGTCGCGCGCGCCGGGGGCGAGACGCAGCTTCTGCGCGGCGTCGATCCGGGCAAGGACCAGAGCTACTTCCTGCACCGGCTCTCCCAGGAGCAGATCGCCCGGGTGATCTTCCCCGTGGGCGGGATGATGAAGACCGAGGTGCGCCGCATCGCGACCGACATCGGGCTCCCCAACGCGAAGAAGAAGGATTCGACCGGGATCTGCTTCATCGGCGAGCGGCCCTTCCGCGAATTCCTGAGCCGCTACCTCCCGACCGAGCCCGGCCCCATCCGCACGCCCGACGGGCGCGTCGTGGGCGAGCACGTCGGCCTCTCCTTCTACACGCTCGGCCAGCGCAAGGGCATCGGCGTGGGCGGCCAGCACGACTCCACGGGCGAGCCGTGGTTCGTCGCGAAGAAGGACCTCAAGACCAACACGCTCTGGATCTGCCAGGGCCATGACCATCCGTGGCTCCTCTCGCACGAACTCACGGCCGTGCACCCGAGCTGGGTGAGCGGGCGCGCGCCCGACCCGTCGGCGCCGGTCACCGTCAAGACCCGCTACCGCCAGGCCGACGGCCCCTGCCGCCTCACGGCGGTGGGTCCGGACGCCTTCACGCTCGCCTTCGACGAGCCGCAGTGGGCAGCCACGCCCGGCCAGAGCGCCGTGCTCTATCAGGGCGACGTCTGTCTCGGCGGCGGCTTCATCGACGTGGTGGAGCGGTGAACGACTCATCTCTAAACTCAACCTCAGCGGCAGGAGGTCCGGCATGGCCGAACCCGGATTCATTCCAAAGAGCATCCTCGTGCGCGGCGCGCGGGTGCACAACCTTCAGTCGGTCAACGTGGACGTCCCCCTCAACCGCATCGTCGCGGTCGCGGGCCTCTCGGGCTCGGGGAAGTCCTCGCTCGCCTTGGGCGTGCTCTACGCCGAGGGGTCGAGGCGCTACCTCGAGTCGCTCTCGACCTACACGCGCCGGCGCATGACCCAGGCGGCGCGAGCCCGGGTGGACGAGGTGCGCTACGTCCCGGCGGCGCTCGCGCTCCATCAGCGCCCGGGCGTGCCCGGCATCCGGAGCACCTTCGGCACGGGGACGGAGCTCCTCAACGTGCTTCGCCTCATCTACTCGCGCCTCGCGAGCCACCGGTGCCCGAACGGGCACTACGTGCCGCCCACCACGGACGTCGCCGCCGAGCGCCCCCTCAGGTGCCCGACCTGCGGTGCCGAATTCTTCGCCCCCGGCGCAGAGGACCTCGCCTTCAACAGCCGCGGCGCATGCCCGAAGTGCTCCGGCACGGGCGTCGTGCGCGAAGTGGATGAAGCGGCCCTCGTTCCCGACCCCTCCCTCACGATCGACGAGGGTGCGGTCGCCCCGTGGCAGACCTTGATGTGGTCCCTGATGACGGACGTCTGCCGTGCGATGGGCGTGCGCACCGACGTGCCCTTCCGCGACCTCACGCCCGAGGAACGTGAGATCGTGCTTCACGGCCCGGCCGTGAAGAAGCACATCCTCTACCGCCCCAAAAACGGCGCGCAGCCCGCGGAACTCGACTTCACCTACTACAGCGCCGTGCACACGGTCGAGAACGCCCTCGCGAAGGTGAAGGATGAAAAGGGCATGAAGCGCGTCGAGAAGTTCCTGCGGGAATCCGTCTGTCCGGCCTGCGGCGGATCGCGGCTCTCCGAGGCCGCCCGCGCACCGCGCGTGCGCGGCATCGGTCTCGACGAAGCCTGCCGGATGCCCCTCTCGGACCTCGCCCTCTGGGTGAAGGGCATTCCCGAAACTCTCCCTGAAGCGATGCGGCCGATGGCCGAAAGCATCTGCGCGAGCTTCCTCGACGCCGCGGAGCGGCTCCTCGAGCTCGGCGTCGGCTACCTCGCGCTCGAGCGCAGCGCCGCCACGCTCTCCACGGGCGAGCGGCAGCGCGTGCAGTTGGCGCGCGCCGTGCGCAACCGCACGACGGGCGTCCTCTACGTGCTCGACGAGCCCTCGATCGGGCTCCACCCGGCCAACATCGCCGGGCTCTCGGGCGTCATGCGGGACCTCGTCGCCGACGGCAACTCGGTGGTCCTCGTGGACCACGACGTCGAGATTCTCAAGGACGCCTCCTGGCTGATCGAAATGGGGCCGGGCGCGGAGTCCGCGGGCGGGCGCGTCGTGGTTCAGGGGCCGCTCGCCGAGGCGGCGGCCGATCCCAGATCCCTCATCGGGCCCTATCTGCGGCACGCCGCCGCGCCGGCGCGCCCCGAGCGCGCGGCCAAGGCGGACATGTTCCGCTTCGGGCGCATCCGCCTCTCGACAGGGCCGATCCACACCGTCAAGCCCCTCGAGGTCGAGGTGCCCAAGGGACGCCTCACGGTCGTCACGGGCGTTTCGGGCTCGGGCAAGACCACGCTCGTCCTCGAGAGCCTCGTGCCCGCCCTCAACGCGCTCATCGGCTCCCGGCCGCTTCCGGCGCACGTGAAGTCGGTCGACGCCGCCGGCATCCGCCGCGTGAAGCTCATCGACGCCACGCCGATCGGCGCGAACATTCGCTCGACGGTCGCGACCTACGCCGACGTGCACGACGAGCTGCGCCGCGCCTTCGCCCGCACGAAGGACGCCCGGGCGGGCGGCTGGAAGAGCGGTGACTTCTCCTACAACACGGGGCGGCTGCGCTGTCCCGTCTGCGACGGCACGGGCGAGATCAGCCTCGACGTACAGTTCCTCCCCGACGTGGACGTGCCCTGCCCGGCCTGCCGGGGCTCGCGCTACGACAAGGCGGCCTTCCTCATCCGCCGCCGGAGCGCCGACGGCGCCGAGCATTCGCTCCCCGAACTCATGGACATGGACCTCTCGCACGCCCGCGCGGCCTGCGCCGACCTCAAGGGCGTCGCGCCCCGACTCGAGCGCCTCGAAGCGCTCGGCGTCGGATACCTCACGCTCGGCGAGGAGACGCCGGGGCTCTCGGGCGGCGAGGCGCAGCGCCTCAAGCTCACGAGCGAACTCGGCCGGGGTCAGGACGACGCGCTCTTCGTCTTCGACGAACCCACGATCGGGCTCCATCCGACCGACGTCGCGCGCCTTCTCGGCATCTTCGAGAAGCTCCTCGCTCAGGGCGCCACCCTCGTTGTGATCGAGCACGACCTCGACCTCATCCGCAGCGCCGACTGGGTGATCGACCTCGGTCCGGGCGGCGGCGCCTCAGGCGGCCGCATCGTCGCCACGGGCACCCCGGAGGAGATCCGCGGCGCACCGCAGAGCGTCACGGGCCGCTACGTGTGAGGGGATTGCCCGCCGCAGGTAAAACAAAACGGCGGACCTCCCGTTTGATGGGAGCGTCCGCCGTTCTTTTGGAAGTGCGCGGGGCTTGGAAGGGCTACTGCGCCTCGTCCTTCGCGGGCACGGCGTGGAGCTTGAGCGCCGCCTCGTGCTCGGCGCGCTTCTTCCTCGCGATCAGCCAGCCCACGAGCACCACCAGCACGGCGCCGGCGATGCAGGCCGGGTAGTGCGCCATGAAGCTCATCTCGGGCCAGTGCGAGACCACGTAGCCGTCCGACACGATCATGCCGCCGGCGATCCAGCCGAGGAGGCCGCCACCGAAGTAGATGATGATCGGGAAGCGGTCGAGGAGCTTCAGGACCACCTGGCTGCCGAAGACGATGAAGGGCACGGAGACGATGAGGCCGAAGATCACGAGCAGCGTCTGGTGCGCCTCGTGCGCCTGCTGCGCCGCGCCGGCGATGGCGATCACGTTGTCGAAGGACATCACAAAGTCCGCGACGATGATCGTCTTGATGGCGCCGAGGAGCTTCTGGCTGCCCTCGATCTTCTCATGCGACTCGTATTCCGGAATGAGGAGCTTCACGCCGATCCAGAGGAGGAGGAGCGCGCCCACCACCTTGAGGAACGGAAGGTCGAGCAGCATCACCGCAAAGGTGATGAGCACGACGCGCAGCGCGATTGCGCCCGCCGTACCCCAGAAGATGCCCTTCGCACGCTGTTCATGCGGCAGGTTGCGGCACGCCATGGCGATCACAACCGCATTGTCGCCGCCCAGCAGAATGTCGATCAGGATGATCTGCCCGACCGCGGCCCAGTGCAGGTTGACCAGCAGGTCCCAGAGGTACTCCACTTCTTTCTCCCGGAATGATTTGTAAGGAGTGATTGTTGAACGTCAAATTCTAGCCGCCGCTTTTCCTTCCTGAGGGTGGCGGCGGCGAAAAAATTTCTTCACCAAAATCAGTACTGCTCCTCCGACAGCTCCACTTCTCCGCGGATCACCTTCTGGATCGCCGACATGCCGAAGCCGCGCGCGGCGAGGTAGCGCACCATCTTTTCGCGCTCCTTCCAGTTCTCCGGAGGCTCGCTCCAGCGGCGGCTCCAGATGCGCCAGGCGCGGACCTCCTCGGGCTCCTCGACTTCGGCGAGCGCATTCTCGATCGCCTCGTCCGAAACACCGCTCATGCGGAGCTCCCGGCGCAGCCGCAGGTCGCCCATGCGGCCCGCCGACGCGCGCACCTTCATTTCGGCGTAGCGCTCGTCGGAGAGGAGCCCGAGCTGCTCCAGGCGGTCGAGCGCCTCGACGACCTCCTCGCGCGTCTCGCCCTCGGCGAGGTTCTGCAGGAGCTTGCGCCCAAGGTCGCGCCGCGAATACTCGCGCCTAGAAAGCGCGTCCACCGCGCGCGTCATGATGCTGCGCGGCTGCTTCGCGCCGCGGCCGCGCCGGCGGCGCTCGGCCTCAAACACCTCCGGATCCGCGCAGGTGTCCGCATCGACCGCGAGCACCGTGCCGTCCTCGCGCAGCACGTCGAAGGCGTCGAGATCCTCGGGGAAGCGGATCACCTTGGCGCCGCCGAAGCGGTCCTCCGCGGGCTCCTGCGCGAGGGGCGCCGGCGTCGCTTCGGCGGGGGCGGGCGCCTCACGGACGGCC
>NZ_DAVZJY010000007.1:0-1252 GCF_052272535.1 Sutterella sp.
GGGCGCTGAGGCTAGTCAATAAAGGCTCTTTCAAGCCTCTGCCTTTAGGCAGGGGGTATTGACTGACGAGCGCCGACATGCCGCTCTCCCGCCATGTCGATCACCTGCGGCGGCGTGTAGCCGCCCGGGCCGTCCTCCATGTCGGGCGCACCTTCGATGATCTGAGCAGGCGTCCTCACATAGTGATCGGGAGCGGCGATCACCATCCGGCTGTCAAGCACGATGTAGCCGTATTCCTTGAGCATCGCCACCGCACGGCCCGCATTCAGGAAGGCCGCTTGATCGCCATCCGCCGACATCTTCGTGACCGCCATGCCGAGCTTCACCATGTCAACGACGGCGATCGGCGCGGGCGTCTCCTTCACTTGCGGAAAATAGTGAAAGTAGAGAAGCGAAGCGGAAAACGCCGCCACGGCGGATACGAAGCCCGTCGTGATGAGTGCGGAAAGACCGAAGCCGTGATGATTCGACTCGATCGGCAGGTTCTGTTGCGGTTCGGACATAGAAAAGTGACCAGATGGAGGGTGATGAACAATCGCTCGATTGTCCCAAGCCGCCCCCCGCCCGCCTCTCTCTCGGAAAGCCGTTTCCGCTATTCACCGGACTCCGGTTTTCCCAGTTTCCCGTCCCGTCTTCTCGATCTCGGCGCCGGACCTTGCCGATCTTGCTGCCCCTTGTTGGGAGGCTGCCGAGACTCGGTCCCCTCGCTCACGCTGAATCCCAGATTCCTTCTGCGAAACTGCCGCCTCCCATAGGAGCGCCCAGATTCCGATTTGGAATTTGGATGGGGGTGTCCCGCCCAGTAGCTCGGAGAATTTACGCTGTTTCTGCTTTTTGCGGGACATTATGTCCTTTGATGTGTAAAATATACGCGGGTGCAGACAGAATGTCCGATCATTCGAGCCTACTGACGCAACAGCAGTTTTTGGTTGGGAGGTCGAACATGCGCATGTCTGTTTTGAGAGCTTTGAGCGCTCGGCAATGTCAGGCGCTTTTCGAGAACGGGACGCTTTCCCGCTTTGAGTGCATGTTTCGCGACTATCTCAATGGTGAGATCGACTGGCCTCATTATCGAGGCGAAGACATCGTGCGCCTGCGCGAACGTCTGAATCTCACGCAGGAGGCGTTGGGTGAACTGCTCAGGGTTCGCCCCGAGACCGTCCGTCGATGGGAAACGGAAAACGTGCCCGTGGGCGGCGTGACGGACATCGCCCTCTGCGCTCTCGACAAGCTCGGCGCGGGCGTCTTCTCC
>NZ_DAVZJY010000007.1:1352-25335 GCF_052272535.1 Sutterella sp.
CCAAGGCCAAATAAGGCGAGCCGACATGCAGAAGCAATTCATTCTCCTTCCGCTTGCCGCGGCCGCAGTGCTCACCCTATCCGGATGCGTCTCGGTCAACTCAACGCCGGAAAACCCTCAGGCGGCGGCGAAGCTCACGCCTGAGTTCCAGTACCACAAGGACTTGAGCCGCGCCAACAACATCGCAATCGAATTCGGCATCAAGCGGATCATCGACACGCCCGCTCCCAAGGACAAATTGGTCCTGAGCGACGGCTCCGTAGCGCTAGACGCCGGTCTTTTGTGGTCGATCCGTCACAAAATGTCGGCAAACGGCTTCATGTCGAGTACGGCCAACTGGAACCTCGCCGTCGGAGTCTCTGTTGCCCAATGGCTCTTTACGCCGTCGGTGGAAGCTACGGCAGACAGCCTTGTTGGCTATGTCCGAGCCGAAGAAGCCAAGGATGCCACGGAGGCCGCCAATCTCTTTGTGAAGCGATCGGCGGAAGCATTGGCTGAAGCGTTCCGCAAACAGGAGCAGTTCAAGGACTACCAGATCACGATCAATTACGACGAATCGTGGACCGGCAGGAATGACGCCCATATCGAAGTCGTCAATGAGGAATTGGGGTGCAAGCCGTGGAAGGACGTTCTGATGAACATGTACGGGTGCGGCGTCCAGATTTCAAATACCGGCCTCAAGGCTTTCAGGCCGCAGATCTCGACACCCCGATTCACCAACCCGCAGATTGAGGTGTTCTATGTACAGGCAGGCGAAGCTACACTTCATTTTTGGAATGGTGGAGCCAAGCCGAAGTTCGATTGGGCTAGGGCGATGATGGAAACGGCTCCGTCGCTTCCTGAATACATCTATGCCTATCTCTATACCCATGAGGGCCCGGCTCCGGCGAAATACAAAAATCCGCCGTTCATCGTAGAGAAGGATAAGGTGAACTTCTTCGTCATCCCGCAACTCTACGAAATGGATGACCCTCTCTCCGAGGAGGAGAAGAAGGCCGTTCAAGCCCGACTGAAGACGGACTCCAATCACTAAACCTCTGCAAAGCCCGGTGTCGTCCGGGCTTTGCATTTTTCCAAGAACAATCCGTTGTCGAAGAAGACCGAGAAGCGCAACAAGAAGTACGTACCGAAGCAGTCGCGGGTGCCAGCCATTGTTGCCGTATATCTCCCCGAATTCACGCCGAGAGCAATCAATAATCTCAGTCTTGCGCAACTAACTGATTGATGTTGATGGCCGACTCTTCTGGAAGGATTGCAACGGGATGCAGTTCGATTTTGGAATAGAGGCGTTGGCGCACTTAGATACATCAATCGAATCTTGAATTAAAAAAGCTCTCCCCGGACTTTATCCCGGAGAGAGCTTTCAAATGAAGTTTCTAGTGGCAGTTTCTACTGCCATGTCTTGTTACTGTTCTAGATATAGTAGATCCTTGAGAATCTCGGCATGTAATATAGGTGTACGAACTCTCATTGCGGCAATTTGGCTTTGCAAAGCCAGCGTAAAATGTACGCTCATTGGTTGTTAAAGTGTCGTCGCGATCAGCAGGCCAGTCACTCCTAACGGAGCACCTATATGGAGCCTTGCCACCATAAATTTCGCAGGTGCCTTTAGTAGTATTACAGTACATTTTACTTATCGGCTGATAGTCCTCACAAATGCAATCCTGCGTACCATCCGCCTTCGGGGTGCCTCCGAATTCGCACTTCGCACTGCAATTCGGAGCCTCGTTGAAGAAGCAGGCCTGAGTCCCGCCGCCCAGTGGATACCCGCCGTAGCTGCCGGTGCAGTTAGGCGCGGGATAGTAGTTGCACTCCTGCGTACCGTTGGCCTTGGGTTCGCCGCCGTACTCGCCCGTGCAGTCGGGTGCACTGTAGTAAGTGCAGTCCTGCGTGCCGCCGCCTACAGGCTCGCCGCCGTATTTGCCCTTGCAGTCGGGGGCCTCTTCGCAGGCGCAGTCCTGTGTACCGTTGGCGGCGGGTTCTCCACCGTATTTGCAGGCCTGCGCATCGCAGATGGGCGCTTCGTCACACGAGCACTTCATGACGCCATCCGATCCCGGAACCGGAGAGCCGCCGTAGGTGCATTCCTTGGAGCAGTCCATGCAGGCACATTCCGATGGCGCGGCGCCCAAAGCCCCGCAGGAGATCGGTTTGTTGCCGTCCTGACAGATGAATTCGCCGGGATTGCACACGCAGCCGTTCTGGAACATCGCGTTCTCGCAGATTTCTGACGTGAAGGTCCCGGACTTATCGACGCAGACGTAGCGGTTGAGGTAAGTCGTGCCGCCGATGATCCGCGCGTACTCTTCCAGCGCCTTGATGTAGGAGTCCTTTGAATAGAGGGTCGAGCAGTCAAGGCTGATTTCGTTCTTCTCGCACCGATAGCCCAGATTCCACCAGTGAGTGGAATTGAGCTTGTTACCCAAGAGTTCCTGAAGAGAGTTCTCGTAGGCGATGTCTTCACATTCGACGAGGTAGCCGTTCTTGCGGCACACCAACGGCGTATTGGCCGCTTCCGAGCACCCGCCACGGGCGGTCATGCCGGCGCCGAGCTCCAACGTGATGCAGGGCGTGCTTTCGATGCGCAGACCGTCCACATTCATGCCGTTGAGGCGCATTTCAACGCGCTCAAGCACGTTGCGGCGATCTTTGCGCGTCTTTGTCGTGTCGGCAACCGTTGTGACGCCCGTGGATTCTTCCGACGCCGCCGCAACCGCAGAGGAGCGCATTGCCTTTGCCGACCGACGTGCGAACGTCGAGGCCCCCGCGGAATCGAGCGAAGGAGCTTCAGAAGCCGCCGCGACCGCGGCAGTACTGTTCTGTGCGCTCTGCTTCGTCTTGTTGGAGTTGTTCTGCTCGTTAATGTCGGTCTTGTTGCCGTTGGTCTTAGGCATGTTCCAATCTTGAAGGGTGCCGCTGTACTTCGTCCAGTTGAACGAACCGCCGGTACCGGTAAGATCTTCCACGGTCATCTTATCAGCCGTAGGCAGATTGCCAGTCATGCGAAGAATTGCAGTCCATTCATCAAGATTGATCAGATCCCAATTAATCTTCGTCACGTCCGCAAGAGGAACGCCGGAGCATTTCGGGTTCTTCGGGTTGCCCCAATCACCATCGTCCTCAAGAATCTGAGGCTGGGTCATCTTAATCTGTTCGTTGATGATTCGGGAAAGCGGCGACTGATAGCAGCAGTAGACTTTCTGCTTGACAATGCATGCGCCGAGAACTTTGCTTTCACAATAGGAGCCGACATAGTGACAGTTCTTTTGTTCTCGCTTTGAAACAGTCTCGAATTCCTCTTGTTCACACTTGTAGATCATCTTGATCGCGATATCGGCAATCTGATAGGCGAGATAGACCGCACCGACAAAAGTAATTGCCGATCCTATGGCCTCACCGACGACATCACCAAAAACGTTGTTCAAAGCATTTTGGACCATATCGACTTCTGCGCCACCAGTAGCTGTGCCGCCGGCGGCGGCGCCGCCGAAGTTCAAGCCCAATTGGCTCATGATCTTTTCAAGGACCTTGCTGATCGCACTCTGGATCTGCTTGATAATCTCGTCCTTGAGGGCTTTAAGCGGAGCTGTAATACCGTCGATGAAGGAGTAGATGTTGTCGGCCGATGAGCCAAAGGCCTTCGCTACGTAGTCCACACCGGATCGAATGACTGCGCCAACTTCACCAACAGCATCGGCGTATTGCCCTGCCACCTCCTCAAACAGGGTGGGTTCATAGACTTCACCCTGCCCCATGGCCGTCCAGCTTTTCGTCAGAACCTGATCCGACATGGAAATCATGCCGGAGTGGAATTGCTGAGCATTCTGGATCATTTCGATGTACGAACCCACACCCGGCGTGCCCATCGACTCACAGCAGTCCTGATAACCGCCGACGGCAATCTTGCACTTGCCGCTTTCGCCGCTGAACACCTTGCAATCAACGTTCTGCAGGCCCGTAGGATTGCCGTTCTCGTCAAGGCCCTCGCACTGCATGTCCTCGGCCATGTATTGGAGCGCGTTCATGAGCGCGTTCACCTTGCCGAAGTCGGAGTTGTAGGTGCGGTTGACGTCGATGCACTCCTCGCCGAGGCACGTAACGCCCTTGCAATCGTAGGTGGTCTCACCCTCGACGGTGTCCACCTTGACATCCTTGCCGCAGTCGTAGGTGACGTCGTTGACGTAGCACGTACCCGATGCACCCGTCATGCCTTCGGTGCACTTCGATTCCACGAACTTGCAGTTCGGATCGTCCTCATACTTCGTGCAGGTGTCCAGATTCCCACCAATATTCTGGCCGCCGCAGACCTCCTCGTAGATCGCCTCGCCTTTGTCGTCAAAGCCTAGCAGAGCCTTCCAACAGCCGGTGTCGCCTTTGTAGAAGTCGTACTTCGTCGAAATTTCAACACGACGACAGAGCGGACTGACGCCGTTGATCGGCGACTCCGCAAGATGGGACGGACAGACTTCAATGCCATTGATGGTCGAGCATCCATTGGAGTTCAAAGTAGGCATGTCAGTGCACTTCAAGCTCCCCTTCGCCATGCCGTCGGCCAAAGCATCGGCAGTGTCCAGACAGGATTTCGGCTGCCAGACGTCGTTCGTGATCACCAACGACGGGTCATAGTGAATGTTGAGCCGTGCATAGCCCTCGCCATTGTCCTGAACCGCAACGCGAATTCTGAAGTCGTAAATATCATTCGCAGTTGCCCCTCTGAATAAGGAGGTGACATCCAGAGATGTATCCCAATGCCATGAAATCTTCTGTTGGCATGAGGTATGACTAGCCCCACTGAATGGCCCCGGATAAACAAACAATGGAGGTACGCCGGGATTTTCATCAAACTCAGGAACAAAAGTCTCTGGATAGGGCAATTGAAGCATCTTAACTTGTTTGGCTTCACCCTTCTTCCCGAAATAAACCTGCATTTGATCATCCCAGTACACATCTTCCAGTGTGACCTTTGTGATCGCTTCAGGCTTGATCAACTTAAGTGAGATCGTGAATTCAAAAAGCTTGCATTGATTTGATGGGGCGCGATAGTTTTGGTCGCTCGGATTTCCCAACCAGACATTAAGGCACCCTTCACCGCACGAATCCATGTTGAAGGGGCCATCGGAGTGCTCAATGACGCCGACTGAGTAACTGTGGTCCACATTGCAAGTGCTGGACCGATCAACCACCTGCTGACATTCCTTCAAATCCGGGACGTGCGTGTACTTGGATTGAGTGTCTAGAGCGGAATTGGCGTCGCACGAGACGAGATCCTTGAGGACGTTCTCCATGTCGCCCATGATCTCGGTGCTCTTCTCCAACCACACCTCCTGCGAATAGTCGGACTTGCGCTTGTTCGCAATGTCGAGCAGAACGGAGTAGACCTCGCCCTCCAGCGTGGGGCTCTCGGAACTGGCGTCGGCGAAGAGCTCGTCCTTCTGCTGACCGCCCTGCTCGTCCATGTTGCCCGCGTTGTTGTAGAGGTTCTTCTGGTTCTCGAAGTCCTCGCTCGTATGCTGATAGCGGATGTTCTTTCCGTTGTCCGAAGGCGCGAGACTGTCCTTCTCGATGGAGTAGTTCTTGCCGCCCGTCTGGAAGTTGATGGATGTGCCGCTGAACGTGGGCGCGCCGTCCTTGGCTCCCTGCCCGAGCTCCTTGCCGAACGCGTTGCCGGACTTGCCCCAGTCAACGGTGGAGCTCGGAGGCGTCACGGAGGGCGTCTCCGCCATCGCGATGGTCGATGCGGTCGAGGAGAGGCCGAAGACGACGGCCATGAAGGAGCAGACGGATTTTCTGAAGAGAGATTTTCGGAAGAGGGACTGCATCGGCACGTACTCTGTTTCTTCTTTGGAATCTGGGAAAGCGGAAGCGGTGCGGTGAGGAGGTCCTCTGTGAGAACGCCCTGTCTCCGAGACTTTTCCCGACTTTCTCAGGTTCAGAGAATAGAAATCGGACTAGGAATCTCAGGCGGGTGAGAGAGCGAAATCGGCTTTCGACCTTTCGACTTTCGCCTTCCGAGATACCCGGAATGAACGAAGGGGAGGACCATGCGGACCTCCCCTCTTTGGCGACTTTTTCTTTTTCTCGGAGCTAGCGGCGGCGCCCCGCGCGGTCCCGCAGGACCGAGTTGATGGCGTCCTGAATGCCCAGCCCGGCGTCCTGATACCGCTTGATGGCGTTCACATCGTCTGCGGTGGTCGAATAGAGGAGCTTCTGGAAGTCGGAGACGATGAGGCGTCCGACGCACTGAATCTGACCGACGGAGACGAAGATTTCCGAGAAGACGCCCGCTTCGGTGTGAATGGACTTGAGCATGTTGAAGGCCCAGTCGTCCATCACGAGTTGATTGTCCTTGCGGACCTGCTCCAACGTCGTGGCCTTCTGCCCGAGCAGGTACATGTTGGCCGAGTTGGAGCTGATCGCCTTGCCCACGGTGTTGTCGTACAAGTCCTGAACGGACTGAGTGGCGATGATCGCGGAGCCGCCGTACTTTCGGAACTTGCGGTAGGCGTGCTCCATGAAGACGGAGACCTCGCCCTCCTTGAGGAGGTCCCACGCCTCGTCGATGATCACGATCTTCTTGCGCGTTCGCTCGCCCAAGAAGATCTCCCGCTGAATCTGGCTGATGAGCTGCAGGAGCACGACCTGACGAAGGTGCTTGCGGCCTTGCAGTTCATCGAGCTCCAGAACGGTGAGGTCGTTCTTGAAGTTGGCGTTGTTGTGGCCTGCGAAGAAGCGGCCATAGGAGGACTTGGACGTGAAGGAGCCGAGCTGAACGCCCACGTCGCGCACGCGCGGATCGGGATCCTGCAGGCACCGGTCGGCGATGAGGTCGATGCTCATGGTCGAGGGCGGCATCGCCTGCATGAGGTCGAGATCACGCTGACGTTCAAGGTCCTCCACCATCTGATCGGCCTTCTTGCGGTCTGAGACGCCGTTCTGAACGTTCTGGATCTGAATGGCGTAGTTCTCGGTGATCGCATCGAGCTTGTCCTGAACCTGCTTCTTGCCCTCCTCGTAGCAGACGAGCCAGAGGTCGTGCATGTGGCTCTTGAGCGCGGCGATCTGGTAGTCGTCGAGCTTGCCCTCCATGGAGGCCATGGTGGCGACGAGATTGACGATCGCGTCCTCCTCGTCGTTCCAGTTGACGATTGTCTCGAAGGGGTTGAGCGACACCCTGCTTCGCTCTGAGAATTCCACGAAGTCGCCGTTCAGAGATTCGCAGAGCTTCTTGTAGGACTTGCCGGCGTCGATCACCCAGACGCGCGCACCCTCGCTCATGTAGGAGAGGATGAGTTCGTTCAGGAGGAATGATTTGCCCGAACCCGATTCTGCGGCGATCACGCCGTTCTGGTTGGTTGAGGAGTCGTGGAGCGAGAGGCTCATCACCTGCCCGTTGCGGGAGATGAGTTCCACGTGGGGCGTGCCGGTGCCCTTGGATTCGCCGAAGAGCGGCAGGATGACCGGCGCCTCGTGGCTCGTCATCGTCTTGTAGCGCCAGAGCTCGTTGACGGCGAACCGGTCGCAGCACATGGGCAGGCAGTTCTTGAAGATCGGCACCATGACGTACCGATCCTCCTTGATCGTGAAGTGCTGGTCGGACCAGAAGGACGCCACGGCCGAGGCGGTAGCCGTGACTTCCTTTTCGGAATCGCCGAAGGCGATCACGTGGAAGCTCACCTTGAGCGGACGGCTGCCGTTGTTGAGCGAATCGTAGATCGTGTCGAAGGAGCGCTTGATGTCGCCCAGAATCGGGTCGAACTTGAGCAAGGGGCCGAAGGCCTGATTGTTGGCCCACGTGCGCTTCTTCTCCAAGGTGGCCTTCATCTTGGAGACGTCGGGGAAGATGACGTTGCAGCAGACGGCGTAGTTCTGGTGAATGCCCGCGTTGCCGCCGTGAAGGTCGCCCACGTAGTCGATGGCGTTCCCGAAGTACATCGCTTCGGGCATCTTCTTCGCAGAGAGGACCTTGACGTACTTGTCGCCCAACTGGAAGTAGTCCGGATGCGCGAGGCAGACGCCGGTTTCGGGGTCGAAGCACTGCGGCGGGATGGGCTTGTCGCGCTCCCAGAGCGGACGATAGCCCTGCCGCCACGTGGCGTTGGGGGCCCAGTTGAGGAAGACGTTCATGAAGCGGACGTAGCGGTCCGCATCCATCTGGTACGGGGCGAGGCCGATCGACTTGAGCGAAGAGATGATCTTCGTCGCCCAGTCAATCACATCCTCCATGTCCGATTCCGAGGGTTCTTCTCCGGTGAAGGGGATCTTCACAGAGATGATGAGCTTCAGATCGACGATGCGGCCGACGTTGAAGACGGCGCCGTTCAGGGCCTGACCGACGATCTCCTCCTTCGTATGCCTGCGCATCCAGTTCATGCGCTCCTCAAAGACGGGCGTGAGAAGCGGATGACGATGGTTAAGACGCATCCGTTCGGCCAGGATGAGGTTTTCCTCAATGTCGGGCGAGCGGAAGAGCAGGAAGCTCATCGTCATATTCGCAGGGAAATTCTGACTGAAGAGCTGATCGAGCTTTTCATGCTCCTTCTCGCCGCCGCCCGTGAGCGGTTGGCACTCGAAGGCAAAGGCGAGCGTGTTGTCGTCGCACATGTAGATGCGGTGGTCCACATCCACGGCGAGCGGCGAGATCATCTGTTCCGCGCGCAGATCATCCGTGAGGAGTCCCTCATCGGTAAACCGCTTGAGCTTCAATACGTCCATGCCCCACCCCCTTTCTGGTTACTTCTTCTGCGGAGCGGCGGAGAGCTGAGCCGCGGCCTTGGCGGCAGCGTCGGCGTCCGGATCGAGGAAGGCCATCAGATCGCGCGGCTTGCCGCGCTCGAAGCGGCCGTCGTCGGAGATGATGAAGGGCACGCCCTGAACGCCGATGGCGTTGGCGACCGTGCGGGTCTGGTTGAAGATCTCAAGGTCGCAGTCGTCCTTCTGATCGAGCTTTTCAATGGCGCGGGCGCCGCTGACGAGGGCTTGATACTTGGCCTGCTGATCCGTCGTCTTCGCACAGAAGAGACGCTTGCTGAGCGTATTGGAGCGCTCGCCGAGGACCGGAACCACCACGAAGTTGAAGGTGTAGTTCTTCATGAGCTCGGGCTTGTCGTTGATCTCATCCATGAGCTTGTGGCACCAACCGCACTGCGGATCGACGAAGGCGACAACCTGCTTTGCGCCCGAGCCCACCGTGATGTGATTCACGCGGTCGAGCTTGAAGCCCATGCGGTCGAGATCAATGTGCGAGACGGCGTCGGCGATGTCCTCGATCGTGGAGAGCTCCTTGCGGTTCCACACGTCGATCATCTTGCCCACAAAGGCGAAGCGCCCGTTGTCCACGAGGAACATGATGCGGCCTTCCTTATTTTTGATCGCGCGGATGACGTTGGCGTCAATCGCGACGACGCGCTCAATCGGCGGGACTTCGGAAAGTGCCCTGCGCATGGCGGCATCCTCAGGGTTCTCCTCGCGGGACTCCTTCTTGGCCTGACCGGCGAGCTCCTTCTTGACGTCGGGAGCGGCCACGCCGTTCTTGGCGGCAATCGCATTCACCTTCTGCTGAAAGGCTTCAATCGAGCCCTTCGCAGCAGGTTGAGTCGCGGCGGCGGGCGCATCCGCCGCCAGAGCATTCGAAGCGGCCAAGGGAGAGAGGAAGGCCGCGCTGAAGAGCGTCATCGCGGCGGCGGAGAGAAGTGTGCGCTGAAAGGTTTTGCACATGGTGAATCGCCTTGGGATTGTGATGTGGTGATGTGGTGATGAATGCCGCTGCAACGCTGGCTGAGCTGCGTTGTGCTTCGCTGCGCTGTGCTGCGTCGTCTTGCCAGATTCACGGTACGAAACAGGGGGAGGCCGTCGGGAGACGGTCGGACGTCGGTCGGGCGGCGGTGAAGCGGCAGTTTCCGAAAAGGAAACAAAGGAAGCGAAGCTGCTTTGGCGTGAGGTCGTCGGAAAATCTGGTGGCTGCGCATTACCCAAGGCATGAGAAAAATGCGCATCCAGACGGGAAAGATCCAGAAGTCCGGGCGGCCCCACGCCAAAGCAGTCTCCGGGGTGACGGTCTGCGGAATCTCCCGACCGACCGGCAACCCGAAGAACCTGCTTCTGACGCTCTTTTGGAGCTTCGGCCCTTACTTGACGATCACGTCAAGGTTCTGCTGAGCCATGCCGTTGTCGAGCGTCACGACCTGAGCGGGCTGAGCATCGGCGGCGGAGGCCGTCACGATGCCTTCGATCACGTCCGGACCGTACTGGAGAACGATCGCCATCGAGATGCCGATCACGGCGGCGACGACGGACTGACGGACGAGGCCGAAGGCGATGCCGACGATCAGCGCGCCGAGGGCGATGATGCGACCGAGAACGCCCTGAGACCAACCCTGAATCAGATTCCAGATGTCGGTGAATTCGTCGCCGCCCGGGGTGTTGCCGCCGACGCCCGCGTAGACGGCGGCGGCGCCGCCGATGAGGGCCACGCCGAGGGCGATCTTGCTGAGGTTCTTGAAGTTCATTGGAGTGCTCCTGTTTAAGCTTTTGAGCGGGTTGAGGAAAGTCCGGAGCGGAGGATGAACGCCCTCCTTCCGGGGTGGAAATGGTTCGGTGGGCAAGGAGGCCTTGGGGCCGAAGTGGCCCGGTCCCTCGGGTTCTTCCGTAACGGCGCCGCTACTGGTGCTTCGCCTGCTCGCGCTTCAACTTCTCAAGCGAGTTGTAGGCGGGCTCCTTGGGCGCCTGAGAGCGGGCATACGGCGTCACGGCTTGCAGGGGGGCAAACATCTTCCCCGTTCCCCACGATTCGGATCCCGGATAGATCCAACGGCGCGGTTCGATTTCGGTGTAGACGTAGCCCGGCGCAACGAGGTCGCCGTTCGTATCGACGTAGGGCGCGATCCAGATGCGCATCACCTGCGAGGGCGTGCGCACGGGCACGGGCTCGGTCGGCAGATGCGGCGCGACGTAGTTGTTGATGACTTCATCGTTGGTCATTTCGAGCGTCTTTCGACGGATCGTTTTCGTTTCGCCCGTGCTACGGTCATAGACCTCAACGGATTCCGTAGAGGAAGCCGAGCGCTTCGCCCCGACGGCGTAACGGCTGTTTTCGTCTTCATCCACAGCGAGCTCGGGATTCACGTCCTCGGAGCGCACGCAGTCGTCGCAGTCCTCGTTGTAGGAGCCGTCACGTTTGCCGACCGGGGACGGCACCACACCGTCGTTGGTCTTTTCGTAGACGTCGCGGGCGGAGTGGCAGTAGACGCTGCCGGGCATGCCCGTACAGGCAAATTCTTCTTCGCCGACGGCGAGCGCCGAGCAGCCCGTGAGTACTTGGGCTGCGACGGCGGCGGCCGCGGCGGTCATCAGGAAACGAGTGAGCTTCATGGTTGGAAACAGGGTTGCAATTTCTTAGTTGGAAGGAGCAGCGCCCTGCATGTCGGGCACGTCCGCCTGAGCGGTGATGTTGAGGGTCGTGCCGGTGATCACGACGACGTCCACTTGACGGCCGGCGTTGATCTCGACGACCGGGACCATTTCATCGGCGAGGTCCATGTAGAACTCGGCAACGCGGTCGAGAGAGTTCTGGAGACCCTTTGCAAGACCGCCCTTGGCCGCTTCCGAAGAGAAGTTCTTCTGGTACTGCACCGTGTTCGATGCCGACGTCGAAAGCACCGACACCTGCGAGTAGTCGAACGCTTCGGACATGCCCGAGAGGAAGCCCGCAACCATAGTGCGGGCGATGAGCTGACCCTGTTTCGACACGAGGCGGCCCTTGATGCCCTCCTTGCCGTCCTCGCCCGAGACGTAGCTGTTCAGCTTCGTCTGGATGATTCCGCCGTCATTGCGGATGCAGGAGAGCGTCTCGCCGCGGAGCTTGGCGCGCTCGCTGGCAAGTTCGCCGTGCCCGCCCACGAGGAGGAAGCACTCTCGGACATCGGAGGTGAAGCGGTTCGGCAGGATCGCGTGCTTGGAGATGCGGATGAGCGAGGGCGTGGGGTTTTCATACGACCCCTTGCCGGTCGGGAAGTCCGCACCCGTGATGAGCGTACCCGTGAGAATCGAGCCCGCCGGGATGTAGGCGGCGCGCGGGGCGCTCGACTTGGCCGAGACCTGTTCGCTCTGAACGTCGTCCTCGGAATCGTCGTCGGATTCGCCGATCATGCCGATCTTCACAGCCGCCGAAGAGCGCGAGCCGGCACGCGGAGCGGCGCCCCTGCCCTTCTTGCCCATGAGTTCGGCCTCCATCTCGTCGCCCATGAGCTCCTTGCGCTTCTGCTCGCGCAGTTGGAACGGATCGTCGATCTGCTGCGGGTCCTTCTTGGTCGAGTGAGCGGCCTGCTTCTGAGTCTGCTGATTCGCCTGATCCTTCTGGGCGGCGCGCAGCGTGGCGAGTTCGTTTGAGAGCGCGTCGAAACGCTCCTTCCATGCACGCTCCTGAGCGGCATCCGTCTTTTCGGCGGCGCGCTCCTTCTCAAGGCGTTCGATTTTGCTCTGAAGCAGCTTGTTGGAGCGGTCGAGATACTTGATCCGGCCGGCCATCGCCTCAAGGCCCAAGTTCTTGTTGTTCTGATCCGTGATGACGTTCACCTGCTTGTCCGTCTTCGGATTGAGGCGTGTTTCCGGACCGGAATTTGAGCCGGCGAGCGAGAGATAAAGCACCCCGCCCAACACGGCCACCGCCAGAGCGATGACCGAAAGCTGCTTCATGCGCGGGGAGAGCTTCGCAGTGGAGAAGTTGACAGCCATTGCGACGCTCCTCAGTTGTACTCACGCGGGATGAGCGGCTTGCGGACGAGTTCGTTGGGCGTCTCATCCTGACGCTTCACCACGACGTAGATCTCCGTCTTCTGACCGGGTTCAAGCACGGTAAGCGGCCAAGACGTGACGGCGGCGGTGCGCCAGCCGCCGCAGTTCTGCTCGCGAAATTCGACCGGACTGTCGGCGGTGTTTTCGATCACGCCGACGTAGATGTCGAGGTTGTAGCCCTCAAGAATCTGCCCCTCGTCCCACTTGAAGGAGAGTCCGGGGTGCGAGCACGTCGGGCGGGGATCCGTGACGCGGAGCTTTCTCAGGTTGTAGCCCGAGGGCACGTTCCCGAGCGCCACGCCGCGCAGGGCCTGCCGAATCGTTTCGACGTAGGGCTGAGAGGTCTCCCACGCCTGAGCCTTCTTGAGGCCCACGGCGTCGCCCGAGCGCAAATTCAGGCGCTCGACGACATCGGCGGGGAGCGTGAAGCGCACCTCACGCGGCGGAATGGCCTGCGGAACCATCGTGAGCGAGAAGGCAATGTCCTCGTGGCCCTTCTCGGTAATGAAGGCCGTCACGGCGCTCGCCGCATCGGTCGTGATGTAGATCACGCCGTCGCGCACGCAGGCTTCACCGCATTCGCCCTTCTTCTTCCCCGCGAAGAGCGACGTGGAGACGATCTGGGGGTTCTTGAACGGCGTGAGAATTCTGTTCGGATGTTCACGCGAGATCGGGATGAAGACGTTTTCGCCGGGCTTCACCGCGATCACCGGGTTGGAGTTGATGCGCACCTGACCGACCGGAGCGGACTCGGGCTTCTTTCTGGCCGCTTCGGCCGCTGCTGCGTCTTCCGCCGCAACATTCTTCTTCAACTGCTTGACCGCTGCGGCCTGCTCCTTCTTGTCCGCATTCGGGCGCAGGTACTTGGCGGGAACGGCCGGATAAGCGTCCTCCTTGGCGGTCTTGGCGCTCTCAGCGTTCGTCTTGGAAACACCACCCGTCTGCTCGGCCTTACGGGCGTCCGTAAGCGCCTTCAACATGCCCTTGACGACGTTGGAGACGGGCTTCTCGGCCGGGGATTCCTTGTCGGAATCTGACGCCTGAGAGCCCGTGGCTTCGGTTGCCGTCGCGGCCGCAGTCTCGGACGGTGCAGGGGCGGCATTGGCCGCGTGACCTGCGCTCAGAGCCATGAGCACAGCGCCGGCGAGCGCGGCGAGTTGGTGTTTCTGCATGGGAAGGAACTCCGTGGACTTTTGTCTCTGCGGCGCTCACGTCAAGCATCGAGCGCCGGAGGGTTGAGGTTTGTTCGTTCTGTCGAGGAAGGCTTGAAGTGACCAGAGGACGAAGGCGTCAGAGCTTCGTGTCCTCTTCGCTCGTCATGCGGCGTTCGGCTTCGGGCTCCTTGTAGCGGGCGCGGTCCTTGATCTGCTCCTGACGCTTCGTCTCTTCGCGCTGATGGCGCTGTTCAAGCTTTTCGAGGACGTCGCGGGTCTTCGGATTGCCGACATAGGTGTCGATCGACTGAATGAGCGGCGCGTAGTTCGCGATGCGGATCACGAATTCGTAGGTGCGGTCCTCGCGCTTTTCCGCCTCGAAGGAGAGACCCTGACGGATGAAGGAGTAGCCCGTGACGAAGACCTTGCCCGAGGACTTTTCGTAGGTGACGCGGCGCGGCTCAAAGCGCATCGTGATGCGGTCGTCCACCAGGCCCTGCGCATTCGCTTCAAGGCCTTCAAGGACCGTGTGGTAGATCTTCGGATCGAGAAGCGGCTTCAGGCGGTCGCCGATGAAGCTCACGTTGCCGGGCGAGACGTTGCCGATCAGTTCGGCGAGCGCAAAGCCCCACGCTTCGATGTAGGAGCGCGATGCATCGTCGCGCGTCACCTGCGCATCTTCCGCAAGCGTCCACGGCTGAATCGTCACGATCGTGGGGCGGGTTGCGAGCACGGCCACCAGAAAGAGGCAGAGCACCAAAAGAAAGGTCGTCACCATGCGCGAGAAGTACGCTTCAGTTTTCAGGCCGTGGAACGTCGAGAGATATCGCTTCAGGTCCATTTGCTCTTTTTCGAAGTCGGAATTTGAGAGAAGGAATGAGGGGTGAGATTTCGGTGCTCACGGAATCAGACGCTTGATCCACGGGTTGAGCATCGTCTTGCTCCTTGCGAATCCGAAGCCGTACCAGTAGAAGAGATGGAATAGATACCCGTCGGGGTGGAGGTCGCGGAACTTGCGGTAGAAGTGCGCAATGACGAGCCCAGTCAGCGTGCAGATGAAGACCTGATTGAGCATGATCCCCAAGCCCAGACCAAGCAGAACGGGCATGCATTCGTCGCTCGACCAGACGAGCAGATAGGGCGGCATGTCAGCGCGCGTCGGGATGCGGGTTTCCTTCACAGTCAGTCTTCCGATAAAGGGGTGAAATCAGCGATGGAAACTTTATGGAGCGCGTCAAGTTCTTTTGATGCTTGGGAGAGCAGAAACGGCTAACTGGAACAACCCGGACCTGCCCGGAAGCCGCGCCCGAGGGAGGCTGCGGACGAAGATGCAACCACGGAGGAAGAAAAAAAGGAGAGCGCTGCTGCGCCCTCCTCTTCGTTGGTCACTAACCCCTGTTCGTGTGAAATTCCAACTTGGATTCACGGGTTCGTGGATTCCAGATGCGAATCAGAGCTGGGGGGAGCCGCTGTCGTCCGTACCCGGCGCTCCCTCCTGCGCTACCTTCTTCCGGCCCGGCCAGAAGAAGAGCACGAGAAGGAAGAGGAAGTTGAGGAGCGGCATAGCGCCAACGACGATGAACCACCGCGACCACCCCATGTCGGCAAGGCGCCGGACCGTCGTCATATAGCCGATCACCGACATCGCCATCAGCGTCACGAAGCTCAGCCAGTGCCAGACGGTAATGAAGATGAAGACCGACCAAGTCATCGTGTCCGCCCCCATCATCTCGATCGCCGCATCGACGCCGTAGTCGATCGAGTCCTGAACCAGTTGCCAGAAATAGGTGAAATACGGAACGAGATAGACGAGCGTGAGAATGCCGCCCGTGAGCCAGACGAGGAAGAACTCAGTGCGGGAGGCGCGGCCATGCCAGTCGAAGAGGCGGCCGAGAAGCGTCGTGAAGCGTGCGTACATATTGAGCGTTGGCGGGCGACGGGGACCCGCAGAGAGATGAACAACACCCAAAAGCTACGGTGCTGCGGGAAGTTCCGCCGAATCCCAATGAGCAGAATCTGCTCTCTGCGGCGCCTGCTGCGCAGGATGTTGTGCAGGAAAATCACGCGCCGCGTAGGCGGGTCGAACGACCACTGCGGCGATGGAATCCCCACAACCGGAGAGATTTGACATAAACCGCTCCCTCCTGCGCAACAGTTGCCGGTTCAGGGCAGCAATCCTTGCAACGTACAGAAGACAATATGCGCGACAAAGAACTCAAGGTTCGCCTCTCAGAGGACGAACTCTCCCGTTTTACGACGGTTTGCGACACGGAAAAGGTGCCGCCCTCCACCAAAGCTCGCGAACTGATGAGGGAGTACAGCCAAGCGGCGGCTCCCAAACCCATGCCCGTCTCTGAGACGAAGCACGATGCCCTGCCCCAACTGCCCGCCTCGGGCGAGTTGCGCGTCGCGGAGATGTTCTCCGGCCCCGGCGGCATCGGCATGGCGCTCAATCGTACTCGAACGGACCAGTTCTCGTTCAAGCATGTCTGGGCGACCGATTGGGACGCGGATACCTGCCGAACTTACAAAACAAATGTGCTGAAGCACGCCCCCGACGCACTTTCCATCTGCGAAGACGTGCGCAGGCTCGACATCGACGCGCTGCCTGCAGCCGATGGCTTCCTCTACGGCTTCCCCTGCAACGACTTCTCGCTCGTTGGCGAATCCAAGGGGCTACACGGCAACTACGGCGGGCTCTATTCCTACGGTGTGCGGTACATCGACCGCGTGAATCCGCTCTTCTTCTTTGCTGAGAACGTCTCGGGCCTTTCTTCGGCCAATGACGGGCGCGCCTTCAAACAGATCCTCTCCGCCCTCAACAACGCGGGGAAATATGGGTACACCGTCACGGCGAATTTGTACAAATTCGAAGACTACGGCGTCCCTCAGGCGCGGCACCGCTACATCCTGATCGGAATCCGCGGAGATCTGGGACTCACCTTCCGCGTGCCGAAGCCGAACGGCATCCAGAAGACCTGCTGCGAAGCGCTCGCCGGCATCCCGGTTGACGCAGCCAATCAAGAGGCCACGAGGATGAGCCGACAGGTGGTTGAGCGCCTCTCGTACATCCGCGAAGGCGAAAACGTTTGGCAGGCCGAAGAGTCCGGGCGTCTTCCGGAGCATCTTCGTCTGAATGTGACGGGCGCCCGCCTCTCGCAGATCTACCGGCGCCTCGATTCCTCAAAGCCCGCCTACACGGTGACGGGCTCGGGCGGCGGCGGCACGCACGTCTATCACTGGTCGGAAAATCGCGCGCTCACCAACCGCGAACGCGCCCGGCTGCAGACCTTCCCCGACGATTTCGTCTTCTTCGGTAGCAAGGAGAGCGTCCGCAAGCAGATCGGCATGGCCGTGCCTTGCGACGGCGCACAGGTCATTCTCGAAGCGCTGCTGAAAACCTTCGGCAAAACGCCCTACGAAAGCGTGGACCCGAGCGTCGGGATTTTCCCTGCGAAGTCGCTCTAGTCCGCTCCCGTACTTCGTTCTCCCCGCCCTCCGGGGCGGAAGCTGCGTTTAGACCCGTCAAAGTCGTTCGCGCTCTAGGAGAAACGGCCCTGCGGGAAGACGGTTCAGGTACCGGTAGTACGGCCACGCCGCTCCCTTCTCGATCGACCACGCTCACCCTAAGCAACCTGATCACTTCAGTGATCGGGTTGCTTAGGATCTCCCCGAATTTGCCATCACCTTGAAAGTAGCGCAAATAATGCGTCGGCAATCAACGCTGAAAAACTTGGCGGAACCGCGTTGCCGATCATTTTGTACTTGTCGCCCTTGGAGCCCATGAATTCAAAGTCGTCCGGGAATCCCTGGAGACGCGCCGCTTCTCTTACGGTAAGGCTCCGGGCCTGCATCGGATCGGGATGAATGTGCCGGAGTCCGTCTTTGAAGAGATGGGCGGGAATCAGGTTGCTCGGCTCATCAGCTCTGAGGACGTGGTACTTGTGGATGTTGGATTCGCGGCCGGTGAGCTCAGTGTAGAGCCGCTTCAGGCTCTCCGTCGAGGCGTACCGGTTCCTGCCCGACTTGATGTCCTCCGCCAACATGCGGAAGACGCCGACGTCGCGTTCGTTGTGAAAGCGCGGTTCATGATCCGTCGGAACATTCCGGCCGCCGGGCATGGTGTGCGACCGGCCCTTCTCAGGGCTCACCAAGGGGTAGAGCTTCGGGAGGTCTCCGATGGCTTCCATGACGGAGGTTTGAGGCGCGTGCTTCGAGGGCAGCAGGCGGTCGTAGAACTCGTCGTGGAGCGCTCCGATCTTCTCTCCGAAGACCTCCTTCGACAGTCCGAGAATCACCAGACGTTTGCGCTTCTGGGGCAGACCGAAGTCCGACATGTCGACTTGGCAGCGCTTCAAGTCGGCCGGAATGATCCAACCGGCGTCGGCGAACGCCTTCACGATCTTCCGGGCGATGGGGGTGCCGTCCGGCTTGGCGCTGAGGAGCCCCGGAACGTTTTCGAAGATGAAGGCCTTCGGGCGATACCGCTTGATGACAGCCAGGTACGACTCAAAGAGGTAGTTGCGGTAGTCGTTGCGCATTCCGTGTTCGTCGCGGATGCGCCCGGCGATGGAATAAGCCTGGCAGGGCGGACCGCCGATGACCACGTCGACCTTGTTTTGACCGATCAGGGCGTCCAACCCCCGGCTGCTGCCGTACTCAGGATCGTCCCTCCACCCGGAGAAGAGGGTTTGGGACTTCTGGAGGTCGTAGCGGAGGACTCTGTCCTCGGCGTCCGGCATGCCCCAACGAACGGCCATGCGGCGGGCGAGCGTATCCCTGGGAGCGCGCTCCCATTCGACGGCGGCCAGCATGCGGCAGCGGCCGGCGGCCTCAAACCCCTCGGCGAGGCCGCCGCAGCCGGCGAAGAGGTCGATGATGTTCAGCTTGTCCGCCATCTTCAGCCCTTCAGATACTTGGAAAGCTGCTCGGCGATGGCCTGCCCGAGAAGCGGGGGAACAGCGTTGCCCACCTGACGGTTCTGCTGCGTCTTGGTCCCGGTGAAGACGAAGTCGTCCGGGAAGGACTGAAGACGGGCGAACTCCCGGATCGTGGGAACTCGGTTCAGCGCATAGTGGAAGTGGTTGCGGTGGCCGGTGTCGATGGTGTTGGACGGACGGTCCGGATGATACCGGGTCCATGCGACGTGGAACTTGCGGCTGTCGCCGACGCCGGGCGGCAGATCCTTGTAGTTGCCTCCCGGAGGAACCATCGAGATGACGTTCTTGACATGCTCCGTATGCTTCGTACCGACGTGGTTGGCGAGAACGACGGCGTTCCCGCGCATCAGCTTCTGATAATCGCTGAAGGGGGCCTCCTGGTAGGAGTCCATCTCGGCGCCGAGATCGTCCACGCGCGTTGGCAGATCTCCGATGGCGTCGCGGCAGCCGATGTAGTGGTCGGGGGTCAGCTTCGCTTTGGGGAACTCGAACGTTCCGAGATCCCTGCGGATTCCGACGAAGATCAGGCGGTGGCGGAGCTGCGGCACGCCGTAGTCGGCCGCGCAGACGACCTTCCAGACGACGTTGTAGCCGAGTTCCGTGAAGCGGCGGATGATCTCATCCTTGACCTGGCCGCCGTAGAGGGAGGCCATGCCGCGCACGTTTTCGATGACGAAGCCCTGCGGCTTGAAGCGTCGCACCGCATCGAACACGCGCAGGTAGAGCTTGTTGCGGGGATCGTCGAACTTGCGCGGGCCGGTGAGCGAAAAGCCCTGGCAGGGCGGACCGGCGACGATCACGTCCACCTTCTGCCCTTCAAGCAGTTCTTCGATGCGGTCCATTGCGGCGGCGTCGAAAAGGTCGACGCTCGCCCCGACGGAATCCTTGTGGTTGCGGCGGAAGGTCTCCAAAGCGGCGGCATCGTTGTCGATGCCCAGTGCGACGTGAAAGCCGGCCTGTTGGAAGCCGAGTGAAAGACCGCCGCAGCCGGAAAAGAGGTCGATGACGTTCATTGTTTTTTTGAATTTGATTAAGGAGTGGCCTGAGCTTTTGCCAGACTGCCGGAACTTTTGAACAAACCGTAGATGTTGTTCTTGTGATATTCTAAAAATTCAGGTCTGGGCTCAAAACCAGGAAGCAGAGGTTTGATTACTACGCCGTCATATCGGCCGAGGTATGATGATTTTATATCATCATGCACGCAGACTGTTAATTTGTGGGGGTCGATGTAGAACATTCCCTTGTCGAACGCCCAATGAACGTCGCGCCGCATGGCGATTCCGTTTTGAGGCAGATATGTTCCGCCGTGACATTTTGGGTGAATGTGGGCGGCCTCAAGATTGTTCAAATCTTCGTAGACGATGCATTCCTGAGTGACGGCGCAGTTGTTTCCGTAATTTGCCATCACGAAGTTTCGGAAGATCGGACCCGTCGTGAAGAGCTTAGACATGGCGGCAAGAGGATCGCCGTTCGCGCTACTGTTTTTGTTGATTTCCTTGACCGTCTCCGTAACCTTTTTGTCCACGGCGATTCCTTGGCTCTGATTGGAGACGATGTGGTCTTCAAAGAACTTCAGGGATCCGTCATAAAAAACGGAGGTGTTGGATGAGCGCTTCTGCGTCAATATCTTGTTGCAGAGTTCCCATGCCTCTTTGTCGACTTCCGGGCGAAGCCAATCGAAATAGAAGCGAAAACTGCTGTTTTTAGAAGGTTCGGGATCTGCGTCGCCTTCGTCCCGTCTTGTTTGATCAAAATTGCGACGGAAAACGACGATGTCGCCTTGAAAGAGTTGGCCGGCATCGAGCTTTCGGGACAAATAGATGCGGTGCTCGTTTCGGCCGTTGTTCTGATCGCCCACCACCTTGCTGTTGTGGTAGATCCACATGCAGTAGGTGTTCGGCGGAACGACGCCGCCTAGCTTGAAGACCGGATCAATCTCGATGATGGCGGCGTCGTTCAGATTGGTTTCGGAAAGGTACGGAAGGAAGCTGAGAAAGCCTTTTTGTATGAGGAGGTAGCGTCCGCGCTTGGCTTTTCCGCCTCTTTCATCCTGACTGCCTAATTCCTGATGACCACATTTTTTGATCAGGTACCGATGATTCGGCAGATTTTCTGCATGATTCATGACGACCTCGGCGTTGTTTCTTCAGGTATTGATCAAATTCCGAAATCTCCCGCCGCGAAGCCCGTGAGCATGTCGGCTCAGCCGCTGCGGCGGCATCTCTAGCCATTGTGCTTCAACTTCGGAGAGCCGGATCATCGGGCGCGTCGTGAAGAACCTCGCAGGGACGGCCTGATGCCGGGCCGGCCCCGGAGCGTCCGGACGTTTTTCCAAAACCGGAACCAACAGTTGAAACGAAAGGCTGACGGACATGGTACCCGGCTATCGGCGTACCTGCGGAACCGAAATCATGCCGGCGACGGCGCACAGGTCATTCTCGAAGCGCTGCTGAAGACCTTCGGCAAAACGCCCTACGAGAGCGTGGACCCGAGCGTAGGGATTTTCCCCGCGAAGTCGCTCTAGTCCGCTCGCGTACTTCGTTCTCCCCGCCCTCCGGGGCGGAGGCTGCGTTTGGACCCGTCAAAGTCGTTCGCGCTCTAGGAGAAACGGCCCTGCGTGCGTTTCAGCGGCCGTGAAGACCGAGGAGCCCCTTCACCCAGAATACGAAGCGGCTCCACCATGACCGGTGCCGCTCGCGCCACGACCACGGCGTTTCCGGGTTGGAATTCCGCCAGAGCCCCCTCCTCGCGCTTCTGGCGACTTTTGCTGCATCGCGATAGCGGGCCGCCGTCCCTGCGGGAAGACGGTTCAGATACCGGTAGTACGGCCACGCCGCTCCCTGCTCGATCATCCACAAGCTCACGTCCGTTCCGCGGCAATCCAGCGCGCTCACGAGACGCCCATAGATATCTCGATCGACCACGTGCACCGTGATGCGCTCGCCGGCGATCAGGCGCCGCAGCAGGCGAGTCGATTCCTCGCCAAATTCCTGTTCGGATTCCGGAGCATCTATGCCAAGCAGCCTCAGCTTGAAGCGGCGTCCGTACCAAGTCCGCACCCAGACCGAATCGCCGTCGCACACCCAAGAGACGCGCGCCATGAATACCCATGGAAACTTCGGACCACGCACGACGCGCCGGAGAAGCACGAGGACGAGTACTGCGCCGAGGAACCAAAGTAGCCAGAAAAGCGAAGAGAGCGCGTCGCCCGCATCGTAGCGGAGATCCGCCCCGCAGGCATCGAGGACCTCCCCTGCTTCGTCCCGGAGATCCGTCCAGATTCCCACCGCAATTCTCCCTTCGCGCTATTCGAAGAAGCTCTTGACGGCATCCTTGCGCGCCTCGAAGGCGCGTTCATGATCGACCGTGGCGGCGACGGCATCGAGGCGGTGGTTGAAGTTCCATGCGATGTCGTCGCGGTTGAGGAAGCGGTTCTCAAAGACGAAGCGCATATCGGACGAGTAGACGATGGGGTTCTCGCAAGTACCTGCGTAGACCGCGGCGGAGCGTTTGCGCATGCGCGTCACGCGGGGCTTGCCGCGCTGAACTTCGGACTTCACCGCTCGCAGGGTCATGTCCGTGTCGATCCTGCGGCAACTTTGGGCAAGGCCGAACTTCTTGGTGAGCATTGCATCGAGAATGCCGCCCGTCGCCGCGCCGATGGGCGAGAGCGCTGCGGCCTCCAGAATGCCCGTCGCTTCGTTGAACTGCAGCTGCATGTGGGCTTCGTAGGGGAAGTCGAAGCAGATGCCGTAGTACTCGGCGACGCGGCCCGAAATCTTGTCCTCGGGCGAGGTGACGTCGCTACAGGACTTCGGCAGCTCGGGCATGGCGTCCTTCTTCGTACTGCCGATCGTCAGGTTTCCAAATTCGATTTTGAGGAGCTTCGCCTTGGCGTAGGCTTCGGCGTCCTGAATTCGATCCTGAAAATAGGCGTTGACGGAGACCAACCAGCCACGCTCTGCGGGATGGACGGATACAGAGAACATGTCGGAGTCGATGAGGATGCTCTGGCCGGGTGCTACAGCGACCGGCTCCCGGCTGCGGGCTTCTGCTCCGCTCAGGGCCGCGACGGGCTCGCCCGATGCAGAGAAGAGCTGAACGTAGACGGGCCGCCCGGCGTCGATCAGGGTTTGACGAATGCTCTCGGCGAAGTGCACGGCGCGGAACTGCGACATGAACCGGTAGGAGGCGCCGGTGAGCACTTCGTTTGCTTTGGCGTAGGTGAAGATCACCTCGTCGCCCTCGGCGAGGAACCTCGCGGTGTCGGAGCAGGCGGCGCTCTGCGTGATGCCATCCCACGCGCTCTGAATGCGGCGACAGTCGGGATGCCGGGCAACGAGCGAGCCGAGGCTATCCTGAAGGAGTGTCACGTCGCCGATCCTAAGCCGCCACGGCTGAAACTCAGAGGTGAAGCGCGGGCTCGGATAGATGAACGTCTCCTCAGCCTGCTTCTGCGCTTCGGCGGCCTTCGCTTCCTTACGCTTGAAGATGACGGTGGGCCGACGCCCGGACCCCGTTCGATTCACGTCGTCTGCTGCGGACTTGGCGGAGCGTGCGGGCTGCGGCTGGGCGGGCTGCATCGACTGCCTCACGGTGTTCCCAGTGCGCCCTGCTTCGCGGTTGGAATTTGAGAGCGTGTCTTCTCCGGATGCGGAGGATTCATCCCCTTCCCCTTCTCTACCTTCTCTGGCAACCTCCGCGTCATCCTCCGGATCGGGAATCGTGAGGCCGGGGATCGCGATCGTCGGGCGGTGGAACGGTACGTCTTCATCCTCGCTCTCTTCGGCGCTGCGATGGCCGCGCGGGGTCTTCTGCACCTGCCCTTCATCTTCATCGTCCGCGGACACCCGCGCATTCCCGGAGAAGAGGCTCGTCATGTCGATCGTGTCGGATGCGGCTGCAGAGCCTGCAAGTGACCAGCAGAGACCTGCGGCCAATGCGGCCAAGAGCGCTGCGGGGAGAAGTCGGAGTCGGAGCTGAACGGGCAGAAGGGAAACAGAGGCTTTGAGACTAGGCATCGGAGACGACCTTTCGAGGGTGGACTGACTACTCCCGACGACTAAAGTCGCGGGGTTCCTGACCTGTCGCCTTGCGGCG
>NZ_DAVZJY010000008.1:0-24533 GCF_052272535.1 Sutterella sp.
AGCGCCGCCGGCTGAGCCCGCCCGGAGCGGGCGCGGACTGCGCGAAGGGGCGCACGGCCGTCGAGCCGGTGCGCCCCTTTCTCTTCGGGCGGGACGCTTCCGTCAGACGTCGTCCAGAACTTCTCCGCGGGTGCGGCCCTTCACGCGCTCATGGCGGCGGCGCCAGTCGGGGAGGATCCGCTCGACCTCGCGCCAGAAGCGCGCAGAGTGGTTGAACTCCACGAGGTGCGCGAGCTCATGCGCAACGACATACTCGATCTCCTCGTCCGTGAGCGCAATGAGGCGCCAGGAGAGGCGGATCACGTCCTTCGACGAGCACGAGCCCCAGCGGCGCCGGGCGCCCGAGAGCTCCCAGGTCTTCGGTAGCCGCACCGCGCGGGGCATCACCCGCATCCAGCAGTCGTTGATCACGCGCCGGGCCGCGGTCCTGAGAAGCGCCTCGAGCCGCCGTCGCACCTGCGCCTCCGGCGCCCCGACGGGCGCCGAGAGCCAGAGCTCGACCGCGTCGCCCACGGGCACGACGAGATCGTCGGTCTTCCCGAGCCGCAGCACGGCTCGCCCGCCCCGGAAGGGAATCAGCGCGCCGTCGCGGAATGCGAGCGGCTTCAGGGGCTTCTCCGGGAGCCTCGCGAGCACCCAATCCGCGCTCTCGCGCAGGAAGTCCTCCGCGCTGGAACGCGCCGCGCCCAAGGGCGCGCGGACTTCGACGCCCGTCGGCGTCATGAAGATCGAGAGCCGCCTGCGCCGGGTGTTGAACTTCATCACCCAGGGCACGCGCACGCCGTTGAGCACGATCACGTTTTCCCCGGGCGCGTCGCCGAGTCCGACGTTGGCGTTGTCGTCGTCCACGTCCTCGAGCACGTCGGGCTCAGGGGCGGGAGCCGCGTCGCCCGGCACGGGAAGGTCCTCGACCTCCTCGTCCTTCGGACGCGCGCGGGCGAAGCCCGAAGGCTCGGGGACGCGCTTCACCGCGGGCAGGCGCTCCTCGATGTAGTCCCGGAACTCTTCGGCGACTTTGACGAGGCGTTCGTCGGAAAGTGCCGTCGGAGCCTTCAACAGGAAGCCACCCTCAATTCTGCGGGAGATCTCCGGATACTTTCTGCGGGCGCTCCTCTCCACGTCGATGCTCACGAGTTCGCCGCGCACCTCGATCGTGACCACGCTCCGCGCGGCATGCCGCTCAGGCGCATGCCCCGCCCGGCGGACGTCCTCGATGGTCAGGTTCTTCCTGTGCATCTGCGCGACCACCCAGTCGGCCTTCTCCTGAACGAATCCGAGCACTTCGGCCGCCGTCGTCCTAACGGCCGCCGTCGCCTCGAGCACGCCGGCCCATGTCATGTCGATGGTGACGTCGTATCCGGCGTTCCTGCGGCGACGGATCACGACCGGAACCGTGCCGAAGGGGAGCTCCGCCTCGACCACCTCGCGCTTGACGTAGCTTCCCTCCCCGGCGAAGTCTCCGAGCATCCCGTCCAGATCCGGATCAGTCCAGCCCTTCAAGCGGTCAAGAAGCTCCTGGCTGCGCCTGACGCCCTCGGCGTCCCCGCGGCGCTCGCCGTCCGTGCGGAGCTCCCGGACGTTCGTCTCGAGCTTCTTCAGAAAGTCGGAAACCGGCTTCATCCGCTTGACCCCGGCGAGGCCCTCTCCGAAGAAGAGCTCGTCGAGGAGGTCCGCCGTCCGCTCCTTCACCTGCTCCTCAAGCCCCTCGAGCCGCTCATAAAACACCTTCCTCTGGTTCACGGGGTCGAAGGTCTTCTCAAGCCAGTCGCGGAACTCCATGATCTGGTCGGCGCTCTACCGATAGGACAGTCCGGAGGGAGCGGTGACCTGCAACCCGCCCTCGCTCGTGCGCATGATCAGCACCGTGGGAAACGCGTCCAGACGGATTAGGTCGAAGTAAAGCCTGCCGAAGACGTCGCTGTCAATGAACGTCCGGCCGTCGGGCATCATGCCGACCCCGAACCTGCGCTCCTTCGAAGAGCCGGGACGTTCCGATCTGCGCTTCCTGCTCATTTGTCCCCCTTCTTCAGGTACTCGGCGACCTGTTCCTGATGCTCCGAGATGTAGTGCAGCAGCTGCGCCCGCGTCATCACTCTGGGCAGATGAATCACGCATTTGCCGCTTCTGAGCCTGCGCAGAGAAACGAAGATCTGCGCGTTGTGCTTGCGGAAGGGAATGAGCACCTTGCGGCCCATGACCTTCGCCTCGATGAGGCCGGACTGGGGGAGCGGTCCCGGACCGACGCCGCGCGGCGCTTCCGGACTGGGGGCCTCCGGCGCGGGCTTGTCGGCATCCGGCTTGCCGTCATCAGGCTTGACCGGCGCGAGCAAGGGCTTCGCGGACTCGGTGCTGCGGATCACGAGCACTTCGTAGGGCTCCGGACGCCAGTCGGGCAGATCCACGAGAGGCTTGTTGCGGCGCTCCTCGAGACCCCGGCGCACATTCGCGGTCTGCGCCTTGATGAAGGCGACGACTTCCGAGACGGAGAAGGTCTTCGGAACGATGAGCTGAACGCTTTCGTCGTCTTCAATCGACATCTGCATCATCCACGTGCCCTCGCCGCAGTTCTTCACCTTGAAGAGCATTTCGCCCCACGGCATCGACGCGATGATCCAGTCCACCGTGGCGTCGTCAATCTTCGGACTGAAGCGCTTGAAGAGGCTCACCACCGTGAGCGGCTTCCAGGAGGGAGCGTCGCCCGGCCGCAGACCGAGCCGGACGAGTCTCATGCGGATCCAGTCGCGGTTTTTCTCAATGACGCGGATCACCTCATCCTTCGCAAGGCTGAGCGGCGCCTGCACAAAAAGCAGCCCGTTTCCCATCACCCTCATGGAGACGTCTTTATTGAGCACGCTCTGCTCGATGCGGATGCGCACGGGAGCATTTTCCGGCAGGTATGCGTCGACTTTGCGCCCGGCGGCGTCCTTCTGACTCTCTTCCATCATCGTCGTTCTCTTCCTTCGTGTTTCGGGGTGGAAGGACCGTCAGCGCACGTGCGCTTCAATCCAGGCCTCCACCTCGGCGGTCACCTCGTGCGGATCGCGCCCCCGGGTTTCAATGAGCGGCCCCACGACGACGTCGATCGTCCCGGGAATCTTCGCCACGGAGTTCTTCGGCCAGCAGCGGCCGGCGTTGTGCGCCACGGGCAGAATCGGCAGCCCCATGGCGCAGGCGAAGCGCGCGCCGCCCGTCTTCCAACGCACGTGTTCGCCCAGCGGCACGCGCGTCCCTTCGGGGAAGAGCGTCACCCACCACCCGCGCTTCTCAAACTCCGGCCCCCGGCGCATGAACTGCTCGAAGGCCTGACGGCCGCGACTACGGTCGATCGCCATCATGTTCATCGAAGCGAGCGCCCAGCCGAGACACGGAATCCAGTTGAGCGACTTCTTGTAGATAAAGCAGGGCGGGTGCTTCAGACGGGCGCCCAACCAGAAGGGATCCCAGGCGGACTGGTGCTTCGCGAGCACGACGACGGGACGGTCGGGCATGTTCTTCATGCCCGTCTCGCGCCATTGGACGCCGCAGACGGCCCGCAGGAGGCGAAGCACGAACTTCGCCCAGGGGCGGCAGACGGCTTCGTAGCGCCGCTCGTAGCTCATGAAGGGCCAGGTGACGAGGAGCGCCGCGGTGAGCCAGAGAATCGAGAGCGCGAGGAGGAGGTAGAAGATCCACCCGCGCAGCGTATGCATGACGGACATGAGAGCTTTTCCGGAACATGAATCGGGCCCGCGCCCGACCTTCCCTTTTTGGGAGAAGCGGAAGCGGGCCCGAATCGGAGGCCTGGGGACTCCGGACTACTTGGCGAGGCGAGCGATTTCCGCGACGCGGTTCATCACCCCGTAGAGGCGCTTGAGCAGCGCGAGGCGGTTGGCGCGCAGCGCCGGATCCTCGGCGTTGACCATGACGGACTCGAAGAACGCGTCAACGGGCGCGCGCAGCGCCGCGAGGAGCGCGAGCATCTCTTCGAAGTGCCCTTCAGCGTAGAGGGCGTCGGCCTTGGGTTCGATCGCGCTCAGCTCCTCGAAGAGGCGCTTCTCGGCGTCTTCGCGCAGGTTCGAGATGTCGATCACGTCCTCGATGTGGCCTTCGACCTTCTTGAGGATGTTGCCGATGCGCTTGTTCGCAGCCGAGAGGGCCTCGGACTCGGGGAGCGCCATGAAGGCGCGCACCGCGGCGAGGCGCTTCGGGATGTCGGCGAGCTCGGCGAGGTCGAGCGCGAGGACGGCGTCGGCCTCCTGCGCCGTGGCGCCGCGGTCGCGCAGCATCACGCGCAGACGGTCGCCGAAGAACTCCACGAGGGCAGGACGGTTGTCCACCACGCCCGGAACGTCCTTCTCGGCGCACCAGGCCGCGTCGATCATCTCGGGGAGGCTCACGTCGAGCTCCTTCTCGATGAGCATGCGCAGCACGCCCAGGGCGTGGCGGCGCAGCGCGAACGGATCCTTCTCACCCGTCGGAAGCTGGCCGATGCCGAAGAGCCCGACGAGCGTCTCGAGCTTGTCGGCGAGCGCGACGGCGAGGCTCACCGGCGTCGAGGGGAGTGCGTCGCCCGCGTAGCGCGGCTGATAGTGCTCGCGGATCGCGAGCGCCACGTCGGCGGGTTCGTTGTCGTGGCGGGCGTAGTACTCGCCCATGATGCCCTGCAGTTCGGGGAACTCGCCCACCATGAGCGTGCGCAGGTCGGCCTTGGCGAGCGTCGCGGCGCGTTCGGCTTCGCGGCGGTCCGCGCCGATCAGGTCGGCGACGGCGCCCGCGATGGTGCGCACGCGCAGCATGCGCTCGTACTGGCTGCCGAGCTTATTGTGGTAGACGACGTGGCGCAGGCCGTCGACGCGGCTCTCGAGCGAGTGCAGACGGTCCTGATCGTAGAAGAACTTCGCGTCGGCGAGGCGGGCGCGCACGACGCGCGCATTGCCTTCGGCGATCGCCTTGCCGCCGTCCTTCGCCTCGAGCTGCGAGACGAGGAGGAAGCGGTTCATGAGCTTGCCCTCATGGTCGCGCAGCGCGAAGTACTTCTGGTTGAGCTGCATCGTGAGGATGAGGCACTCCTGCGGAACCTGCAGGAACTCCTCCTCGAACTGGCTCTCGTAGACGACGGGCCACTCCGTGAGGGCGGAGACCTCTTCGAGGAGGTCCTCGGGCATGATCGCCTCGCCGTTGAGCTCAGCGGCGCGGCGCTTGAGCTCGGTCTCGATGCGCTCGCGGCGCACGTCGTAGCGCGGCTCGACGAAGGCGGCCTTCATCACCTTTTCATAGCTGTCGGCGTCGGGAATCTCGACGGGATCGGGCGCGTGGAAGCGGTGCCCGCGCGTGACGCGGCCAGCTTCGAGGCCGAAGAGGACAACGGGCACGACGGCTTCGCCGAAGAGCGCCGTGAGGTGGCGCACCGGACGCACGAAGGAGACGGTGGTCTCGCCGTCGGCGAGCTGGTACGTCATCACCTTCGGGATCGGCAGGTGCTTGACGGCGTAGTCGAGCGCCTTCTGCAGACCCACGGAAAGCTCGACGCCCGGGCGGACGCCTTCGTAAACGAGCTGTTCGTTCTTGCCGTCGTTGACGCGCTCGAGCTGCTCGACGGGGCAGTCGATGCCGAGGGCAGCCATCTTCTTCTTGAGGGCCGGCGTGGCGGTGCCGTCGGCGGCGATGCCCACCTTCACGGGCACGAGCTTCTGGCGGAACGTTTCGTCCGGGCTCTGCGCACGGACATTGGTGATGTGCACGGCGAGCCGGCGCGGGGCGCCGTAGACCGTCGTGGTGCTGCCGGCTTCAAGGAAGTGGCCCTCGTCGAGGGTCTTCCGAACGCCTTCGGCAAATGCTTCGGAGAGCTTCCTCAGCGCCTTCGGCGGGAGCTCTTCGGTCTGCAGTTCAACGAGAAGATTCGTCATTTTTGTCTGTACTCCATCAACCGGTCAGCGGACTTCGTGCTTCTTGAGCATCGGGAAGCCGAGGCGCTCGCGCGAGTCGTAGTAGCTCTGCGCGACATTCCTCGAAATGGCGCGGATGCGGGCGATGTAGTGGGCGCGTTCGGTCACCGAGATGGCGCCGTGCGCGTCGAGGAGGTTGAACGTGTGGCCGGCCTTCAGAACCATCTCGTAGGCCGGGAGCGCGAGGTTGAGATCCATCAGGCGCTGCGCCTCGCTCTCGAAGTAGTCGAACTGCTTGAGCAGCTTCGCGCAGTCGCTCGCCTCGAAGTTGTACTTCGACTGTTCGACTTCGTTCTGATGGAAGACGTCGCCGTAGGTGAGCACACGGTCCGTGCCGTCGGGATCCTTCCAGGTCGTGTAGACGAGGTCGAAGACGTTGTCGCAGTTCTGCAGGTACATCGTCAGACGCTCGAGACCGTAGGTGATCTCGCCCGTGATCGGCTTGCACTCAAGGCCGCCCACCTGCTGGAAGTACGTGAACTGCGTCACCTCCATGCCGTTCATCCAGACTTCCCAGCCGAGACCCCATGCGCCGAGCGTCGGGTTCTCCCAGTTGTCCTCGACGAAGCGGATGTCGTTCACGAGGGTGTCCACGCCGAGCGCGCGCAGCGAACCGAGATAGAGGTCGACGATGTTCGTCGGCGCGGGCTTGAGCACGACCTGATACTGGTGGTGCTGGTGCAGGCGGTTGGGGTTCTCGCCGTAGCGGCCGTCCTTCGGGCGGCGCGAGGGCTGAACATAGGCGGCGCGCCAGGGTTCAGGCCCCAGGGCCCGCAGGAACGTCGCGGTATGGGATGTGCCGGCGCCGACCTCAAGGTCGATCGGCTGCAGCAGCGCGCAGCCCTGCCGGTTCCAGTATTCCTGCAGGCGCAGGATCACTTCCTGAAAAGTAATCATTGTTTTGTCCACGCCGTCCTTCAAAGCCGGAAGGCGCAAAAAATAAGAAGGAAATGCCGCAGATGCGACACTCGAGGCAAAGGAAACATTATATTCGCCCGCCCTTGCTCTCCGCCCGTCGGGCGGCGCCTCCGCTCCGGGAGCGGCCCCGCCCTGCGGACGCAAAAACGGCGCACTCCCCGATGAAGGGAAGTGCGCCGTACTTCTGTGCTCCGAAAAAGGTATGGGATTTCTGAAAACTCAGCCCTCAATCAGGAGCGGATCACCCGGAACGGCGGTGCAAGCGCCGTCCCCCGGATGATTAGAAGTGGTGGGAGAGGCCGAGGTAGGCGCCGCCGGCCTTGACCTTGGCGTCCTGCGCTTCGCCGGCGATCTTGTCGGCCGTGCCTTCAGCGTAGCCGGCGCCAACGTAGACCGTCGTGCGCTCGCTGAGCGGATAGCAGTAGCGGGCGGCGAGGCCGTAGTAGTCGACGTCGCGGTCGGCGTTGTTGGCGGCAACAAGATCCTTGGCCTTGGCGTCGGAGTAGTAGGTGCCGACCGTCAGCTCACCGCCGGCAACCGGAACAATCGTGCCGAGGTGGAGGCTGTAGCCTTCATAGCCCTTGTCGTTGGCGCCGAAGGCAAGCCCGAACATGCCATAGGCTTCCGTGTCGTAGCCCGCGAAGGAACGGACGCCGGTGAAGTACTGACCCAGGGCGAAGACCTTGGCGACGGCAAAGTCGTAGTTGCCGCCGAGGTAGAAGACCTGAGCGTCGTCAGCATCCTTGTTCGCGAGACGGTTGGCCGTCGAATACTTCGTGAGCTCGTAGGCAGCGACGAACTGCGCCGGGCCGTATTCGCCCGTCAGGGCGACGGAGGCGTAGCGGTCGGCGGTGGAGCGGCCTTCGACAGCAGCGACAAACACGCCCTTCTTACCCTCGACCTTCTCAACCTTGTTGTCGTTCTTGAAGGAATACTGGGCGGTCAGCTGCAGACCGGCGAACTGCGGGGTCTGGTAGGTGATCATGTTGTCGTAGCGGTCGCTGGCGGCAAAGCCAAAGGCGAACTCGTCGCCGCCGTCGAAGGAATCGCCGATCCCGTAGACGAGGTCGTACGTGCCCGCGGCGGAGCCGACGCCGCCCATGCGGCCGAAGGCGAGGGAGCCGGCCGGCGTGTAGAGCGTCAGAGCGGCTTCACGGCCGAAGAGGCGGCCGGCCTGGCCGAGCGTGCCGGAGTCGGCGTCGAAGGCGTTTTCGAGCTTGAAGCCGACCTTGAGGCCGTTGCCGAGGTCTTCCGTGCCCTTGAGGCCGAACTTGCTCGCAGAGTTGACGCCGGAGGTCTGTTCGAACGTGTCGGTGCCTTCCTGCGTTTCCGTGAAGGTACGGACCTTTTCGTGCGTGTACTTCAGGCCGAGGTCAACGTCGCCGTAGAGGGTGACGTCGGCGGCCATGGAGGAGCCGGCAAAAGCGCCGAGGACGGCGAGAGCAGCGAGAGTCTTTTTCATTTCAGTATGTCCTGAGTGTTCCGCAACCTGCACGCTGCGGACGAAAGATGTGCGGAAGGGCCTGTGCACCCTCCTCGTTCTCAGGACTCCGGCGCACGGCGGCAGAAACGGATGATTCCCGAGAAGCACCGCCTATGCTATCTGCAGGACTCGAAAAGCTTTGGGCTATTTTCGACGAAGTGCAGAAGTTTTCTTAGATTTCAACGCATTAAAAAATTCTCTCGGTGTTAAAAAAAAAAACAACACCTGGGAATACATCCCATTTCGACCACTGTAGACAGCCTGAAAAAGCAGAATCAGGCAATTTGGCCCGGTGCGCCGAAGCGCACCTCAATCCTTCGCGAAGGGACGGCGGCAGGCGGCCAGAGCGCCCGCCAGAAGGAGTGCCATGAGGATGAGGGCCGGGAGGTCGCCGAAGCGGATGAAGGGCGTGGGGGCGCCCGTTGCCGTCTCAACCACCTTGGAGCGGACCATTTCGCCCGCGGGGAGCGGCTCGGCGAGCATCGAGCCGCGCGGACTGATGAAGGCGGACTTGCCGCTCATGTTGACGCTCGCGGCGGGACGAGCCGCCGCACGCGCGAGGAGCCGCGTCATGTCGAGGTGCTGATCGATCACGAAGGGGCTGAACCAACCGAGGTTCGCCGTGACGAAGAGGATGCCGGGACCGCCTGCGGGATCGCGCCAGAAGCTGCGCAGCACCTCGCCGTCGAGGTTCTCGTAGCAGATGAGGACGCCCGCGTGCACGCCGCTGAAGACGAGGTTCGCCTGATTCTCCGCGCCGGGAGTGAGGTCCGAAAGCGGAATGCCCATGGCCTCGACGAACCAGTGGAAGCCCGCCGGAACAAATTCCCCGAAGGGCACGAGCTTCCGCTTGTCGGTGACGGTGAGGCGCCCGTCGGCGGCGAAGAACGACGTGTTGAACCACCGCCCGCCCTCGCGCCGGAACCCGTTGAAGAGCACGGGTGCATCGGCGGCGTCGAGAAACCCCGCAAGCGCCGTCTGAGCCTGTGCGGGAAGCCGCAGCAGGTCGGCCGAAAGAATCCCTTCGGGCGTGAGCACCACGCGCGGCGCCTCCGAGGCGGGCCAGGGGGCGTGCAGAATCTCCGCCGCGCGGTTGATCCGTCCGGCCGTGTCGGGACGCGTCCACCCGTCCACGACGGGAAGGTCGGCCTGCACGAGCCGCACCTGAACCTTCCTGCCGGGGTCCGCCCAGTCGTGCACGCACCCCCAGAGGCCTGCGGTGAGAAGCGCCACGGGCAGGAGGAGGAAGAGCAGCGAGCGGCTCACGGCCGCAGCGCCGATGGCCGCGAGCGACGCGAGAAGCGCCGTGTTGATGAGGTGCGTGCCGCCCAGCGGAGCGAGTCCCGCGAAGGGCGTGTCGAGCGCGGCGAGCGCGGGCGTGAGCCACCCGAAGTCGACGCAGCCCGCGCCGCGGAGCCACTCGGCGAAGGCCGTGAGGGCGGCGAGACCGATCAACCGCGGCGCCGGGCGGGAAAGGAGACGGGCCGCGGCGGCCGCTGCAGCACCCCAGAAGAGCGCGCAGACCGCAGCGAGCGCGCAGAGTCCGAGGAGCGCGAGCGGGAGCGGAATGCGGCCGAACTCGTGCATCGAGCGCACGGTCCAGGAGAGTCCGGGCGCGAAGGCGCCGAAGGCGAAGAGGAAGCCCGCGAGGAAGGCGCTCGAGGGACGGCGCATGTGCGCCGTGAGGATGAGTCCGGCGGCGAGCGCCGGGAGCCCCGCCCACCAGAGGTGCAGCGGCGCAAAGGCCGAGGCGTAGAGCACTCCGAGAACGAGCGCCGAGAGGGCCGTGAAGATCCGGCCCCGCCGGTGGATGGGTTCCATGGGCGCAGACACGCTCAAGACTCCGCGTTCGAAAGGAGGGAGTCAGAGACGCTCGACCGTGAGGAGCTCGACCTGCCGCTCGTCGGCGCGCTCGATGCGGAAGCGGTAGCCGCCCTCCTCGATCACCTCGCCCGTCTTGGGCACGTGTTCAAAGCGGTCCGTGACGAGGCCGCCGATCGTCTCGCAGTAGTGGTCCACGAGGTCCGCGCCGAAGTAGTCGTTGAACTGCTCGATCGGCGTCACCGCCTTCACGCGCCAACCGTTCTCAGCGGGCACGATGTTCGCCTTGCTGTCGTCGCGGTCGAATTCGTCGGAGATGTCGCCCACGATTTGCTCGAGGACGTCCTCGATGGTGATGAGCCCCGAGACGCTGCCGAATTCGTCGATCACGAGCGCGATGTGGCTGCGGGTGGACTTGAAGTCGCGCAGCAGCACGTTGAGGGGCTGCGTTTCCGGGATGAAGCGCGCCGGGCGCAGCAGCGCCTTCGGATCGATCTTCGGATCGACGAGGAGCTTGATGAGATCCTTCGCGTGCAGGATGCCGAGCACGTCGTCGAGGTCGCCGTCGGCGGCGGGAAAGCGCGAATGCCCCGAGGCGATCACCATGCGGATCCATTCGTCGCGCGGCAGCGAGAAGTCCACCGCATCCACCTGGGCGCGGGGGATCATCAGGTCCGAGGCGCGCAGGTCGGAGACCTTGAGCGCGCCTTCGATCATGGAGTAGGCGTCCGCGGAAATGATTCCCTGGGCGCGCGCTTCGGCAAGCGCTTCGGCGAGGTCGCTCTTGGCAGCGCCCGCGTCGTCTTCGTCGCCCCGGAAGGCGGAGGTGATTCGGTCAAACAAGCCCTTCTGCCGGCTTGAGGGAGGTTCAGTGGACATCGAGGTCGAATGAATTGTGGGGAAGCCTTGACTATAGCGGCCCGCGCGGTCAGTCGTGGACCATGCCGATGCGGTCGCTGTACGGATTGGGGAATCCGAGCCCGGTGAGGATCTCCGTCTCCTTCGCCTCCATCACCTCGGCCTCCTCGTCGTTCAGGTGGTCGTACCCCTGGGCGTGAAGCACGCCGTGCACGAGCAGGTGCGCGAGATGGTCGCGCAGGGGTTTGTTCTGCTCCTTCGCCTGGCGCTCGAGCACGGCCGGACAGATGACGATGTCGGCCGTCACGACCGGTTCGCGCGTGTAGTCGAAGGTGAGGACGTTCGTCGCGTAGTCCTTGTGGCGGTACTGGGAGTTGAGGGCGCGCCCCTCCTCCTCGTCCACGAACCGGACGGTGAATTCACCGTCGCGCTCAAGCGCGGCGCGCATCCAGCGCGCCATCGTCGAGCGGTGCGGAAGCTTGTCCTTGAAGAGCGACGCCTGCTGCAGGTGGAGCGTAAGTTCAGGCATGGTGCTTCTCCTCTTCGTGATTGACTTCATGGCGGCGCGCCTCGCGCTCGGCCTTCTTCGCGGCTTCGTCGGCGGCGGCCGCGGCCTCGTAGGCCTCGACGATGCGCGCGACGAGCGGGTGGCGCACGACGTCCGAGGAGCGGAACCGCGTGAAGCTGATGCCATGCACGCCTTCGAGGACGCGCGAGGCCTGCTTGAGGCCCGAGAGCACGCCCTTCGGGAGGTCGATCTGCGTCACGTCGCCCGTGATCACCGCCTTGGAGCCGAAGCCGATGCGCGTGAGGAACATCTTCATCTGCTCGCCGGTGGTGTTCTGCGCCTCGTCGAGAATGACGAAGGCGTTGTTGAGCGTGCGCCCGCGCATGTAGGCGAGCGGCGCCACTTCGATCGACTGGCGCTCCATCAGGCGCTGCACCTTGTCGAACCCCATGAGGTCGAAGAGCGCGTCGTAGAGCGGACGCAGGTAGGGGTCGACCTTCTGCGAGAGGTCGCCCGGCAGGAAGCCGAGCCGCTCGCCCGCCTCGACCGCGGGGCGCGTGAGCACGATGCGCTCGACCGTGCCGCGCTCGAATGCGTCCACGGCCGCGGCGACGGCAAGGTAGGTCTTGCCCGTGCCCGCCGGCCCGATGCCGAAGTTGATGTCATGCGAGAGGATCGCCTGCAGGTAGGCGCGCTGGTTGGGCGTGCGCCCGCGCAGGTCGCGGCGGCGCGTCTTGAGCTCGACGTCGTTCGCGCCCATTTCGCCAGACTCGGCCTGCTCGCGCCGGTATTCGTCGTCGCCCCCGACGAAGTGCCACTGCACGTCGTCCACGGTGAGCTCCGCTCCGGTGCGGTTCACGCGGTCGAGGAGCACCTCGAGCGCGCGCACGCAACGGCGCGCCTCACGGGGCTCGCCCGCCACGCGGAACTGCGACCCGCGCCGCGAAATCGAGACGTTGAGGATCGCCTCCATCTGCCGCAGGTTTTCGTCGAGCGGCCCGCACAGATGCGCAAGAGCTGCGCCCCCCGCATCGGCGGCGAAGGAAAGGTGTTCGATTCTCTTGGGCGCTTCGGACCGTTCGTCCGCGCCCTGCGATTCAGCCGTCATCAAGCCTCCTCTTCAGCCCGGACGAGTTCGCCGCCGAGCGAATGCGGAAAGACCTCCGTGATCCGCACATTCGCCATCTGGTTGATGAGCGAGGCCGGACCGGCGAAGTTGACGATCCGGTTGTTGTCCGTGCGGGCCATGAGCTCGCCTTCGCCGCGTCGGGCCGGGCCGAGAACGAGCACGCGTTCGATTTTACCGAGCATGCCGCGGCTGATCGCCGTCGCGTTCTCGTCGATGCGCTTCTGCAGCCGCTGCAGGCGCTCGAGCTTCACGGCGTAGGGCGTGTCGTCGGGGAGGCGCGCGGCGGGCGTGCCCGGGCGCGGGCTGTAGATGAAGCTGAAGCTCGCGTCGAAGCCCACGTCCTCGATCAACTGCATCGTCTTCTCAAAGTCCTCGGCCGTTTCGCCCGGGAACCCGACGATGAAGTCCGTCGCGATCGCGATTCCCGGGCGCGCGGCCTTCAGGCGCCGGATGATCGACTTGTATTCGAGGGCGGTGTAGCCGCGCTTCATCGCCGAGAGGATGCGGTCCGAGCCCGCCTGCACGGGGAGATGCACGTGGGAGACGAGCTTCGGGAGACGCGCGTAGGCGTCGATGAGGCGCTGCGTGAATTCGCGCGGATGGCTCGTCGTGTAGCGGATGCGTTCGATCCCCTCGATCTCGCTCACGTAGTCGAGGAGCATCGCGAAGTCGGCCGTGTCGCCCTCGGGCGTGCGGCCGCGGTAGGCGTTGACGTTCTGCCCGAGAAGCGTCACTTCCTTGACGCCCTGGTCGGCCAACTGCGCGACCTCGACCAACACGTCCACGAGCGGACGCGAGATCTCCTCGCCGCGCGTGTAGGGCACGACGCAGTAGGTGCAGTACTTCGAGCACCCCTCCATGATGGAGACGAAGGCGGCCGCGCCCTGCGCCTCAGGCGCGGGCAGGTTGTCGAACTTCTCGATCTCGGGGAAGGAGACGTCCACCTGCGGGCGCCCCGTGGCGGTGCGCGCCGCGAGCATGTCGGGAAGGCGGTGCATCGTCTGCGGCCCGAAGACCGCGTCCACCCAGGGGGCGCGCTCGAGGATCTTGCCGCCCTCCTGGCTCGCGACGCAGCCGCCCACGGCGATCATCATGCCGGGGCGAAGCTTTTTGGCCTCGCGGATGCGTCCGAGGTCGGAGAAGACCTTTTCCTGGGCCTTCTCGCGAATCGAGCAGGTGTTCAGCACGACGACGTCGGCCTCTTCGAGCCTTTCGGTGCGCTCGAGACCCATGCGGTCCCGAAGGAGGTCGGCGATGCGGGCCGAGTCGTAGTCGTTCATCTGGCAGCCGAAGCTGCGCAGGTAGAGCTTCTTGGTTTCAGTCGCGGGCACGGTTTAGATCCGGTGGCGGTGAGTGCGCGGGACACGGAGCGCTGCGGAGAAGGCGGCGCCGTGCACCCGGGCGGGGGTCAAAAATAAAGCCCGAACTGCTCGCAAACAGTCCGGGCTGGAATTTGGTGGCGCATCACGGATTCGAACCGCGGACACAAGGATTATGATTCCTCTGCTCTAACCGACTGAGCTAATGCGCCTGAGGAGGGAAATTTTGCCCGACGACCTAATTTCTGTCAAGAGTGTGGAAGATGTAGGTTACATTTTGTTTCATTTCCAGAGCGCCCAGAAATGATGCGTCGGACCGTGCCCGCCGCCCGCGTCGAGCCGGTCGGCGTTCGCGACCGCGCCGGTGAGGTAGTCCTTGGCGAGGCGCACCGCCTCGGGGACGTCGCCGGTGCGCGCGAGGAGCGCCGCAATGGCCGAGGAGAGCGTGCAGCCCGTGCCGTGGGTGTTCTTGGTCTCCGTCCGGGGCGCCTCGAACCAACGGACCTCCCCTTCAGGACCGACGAGGCAGTCCGGGCTCGCGGCGCCGCCCAGGTGCCCGCCCTTGACGAGCACCCAGGGCGTGCCGAAGAGACCGCCCAGCCTCCGGCCCGTCTCCTCCATCCCGGCGCGGTCCGCGGCCGGGCGCGCGTCGCCCAGAAGCGCCGCCGCCTCGGGGAGGTTCGGCGTCGCAACGTGAGCGAGAGGCAGCAGGCGCGTCTTCATCGCGCCGAGCGCCTCGGGCCGGAGCAGCGCGTCGCCGCTCTTGGCCACCATCACCGGATCGAGGACGATCCAGCGAGGGCGCCAGCGCTCCAAAGCCGCCGCAACCGTCTCGATCACGCCGGCGTCGTTGAGCATGCCGATCTTCACGGCGTCCACCCGAAGGTCGGAGAAGACCGCCTCGAGCTCCTCGCCGACGAAGTCTGCAGGAATGCCGAGCACGCCCGTGACGCCGCGGGTGTTCTGCGCCGTGAGCGCGGTGGGCACGCCCGCGGCATAGACGCCGAGCGCGCTCATCGCCTTCACGTCGGCAAGGAGTCCCGCACCGCCCGAAGGGTCGATGCCGGCGATCGTCAGGACATTCGGGATTCGTTCTTGCGTGCGTACGTCCACAGCTTCTCCAGAACGGCCATCATGCGGCCGGTTGCGCCCGTGCAGCCGCGGGCGAATTCAAGCGCCTTGCGACCGGCCTCGTCGCGTTCGGCCGGGGCGGCGAGCCACCCCTCGAGCACCTCGAGCGCCGCTTCGGCGTTCTCCACCTGCACCATGCCACCCGAGACGACGCCCTCGCGGACGATGCGGTCGAAGTTGAAGATCGAGGGCCCGACCACCACGGGCGAACCCGCCATCGCGGGCTCAACGACGTTCTGCGAGCCGCAGGGGGCGAAGGAGCCGCCCATCACGGTGAAGCTCGCGAGCGCGCAGTAGAAGCTCATCTCGCCCATGCTGTCGCCGAGAATCACCTCGGCGTCGGCCGGAACGTCCTGCGGACCCGAAAGGGTCGAGCGGCGGCAGACCGTGAAGCCCGCCTCCTTCAGGAGCGCCTCGACGGCGTCGAACCGCTCGGGGTGGCGCGGCACGATCACCACGTGCGTCGCATGCATGAAGTCGCGGCGGTGCTTCAAGGCCTCGGCGAACATCGCCTCCTCGCCGTCGCGCGTCGAGGCGAAGAGCGCCACGGGGCGCGAGAGTCCGCCCAGCCACGACTTCGCCGCGGCGACCTGCGAGGGGTCGGGGCGGATGTCGAACTTGACGCTCCCCGTGACGAGCACGTCGCGGGCGCCCAGGCTCTCCAACCGCACGCGGTCCTCGTCGCTCTGCGCGAGAACCGCCGAGAAGGCGCTGAAGGCCGGGCGCATCACGTCGATCACCTTTTCGGCCTGCGCGCGGGACTTCTCGCTCTCGCGGGCGTTGGCGAGCACCACGGGGATCTGGCGGCGCTTGAGCTCCTGCATGAGGTTGGGCCAGACCTCGGTCTCCATGATGATGCCGATCGTCGGGCGCGTCTGCCGCACGAACTTCTCGACCGCATAGGGCGCGTCGTAGGGGAGGTAGCACTGATGAATCCGCTCGGGCGCCATGCGCACGAGCTTTTTTCCCGCCTCGCGTCCGGTGGGCGTCATGTGCGTGAGCAGCACGTCGCATTCGGGCCAGGCCGAGAGCATCGCCTCGAGGAGCGGCCGCGCGGCGTTCGTCTCGCCCACGCTCACCGCATGGATCCAGACGCGCGGGCGCTCCGTGCGCAGGGGGTAGGTGCCCCAGGCGAAGCGTTCGTCCCAATAGTCGCGGTAGGCGGGCTGACGGCGCGAGCGCCACATCAGGTAGAGGCTCGCGAGCGGCAGCGCCACGGTCGTGACGCTGCGGTAGAGACCGGGTGTGATTTTCATGATTTTTCTAATGTGTTCCTGCGGGCGAGCACTCGCTCGGCGGCGGCGAGCACCTCCGCGGGCGAGGGCATCTGTCCGGTGCCGCCGAGGCTTTCGCACGGCCCGTCGCCGATAAGCCGCAGCGTCTCGGTGGGCGTCGCGACGAAGATCCCGACGGAGGGGCAGCCGAGGGCGGCGGCGAGGTGCGCGAGCCCCGTGTCGACCCCCACCATCAGGTCCGCGCGCGCAAGCCCCGCAGCGACGTCCTTGAGGCGCGCCCGGGGCGCGACCACGGCGCCCGGAATGAGGGCGGCGACGCGCTTAGCGCGCGCCTCCTCCTTGGCACCGCCCCAGTAGACGACGGGCGTGAAGCCGCGCTCGACGAGGGCGCGACCGAGCTCGCCCCAGTTCTCCTCGGGCCAGAGCTTTTCGTCGCGGCTCGTGTTGACGGCGAAGGAGACCGTGCGGCCTTCGACTTCGACGGGCGCGCACCCCGCGGCGCGCAGGCCGAAAACGGGGTGCTCGGGGTCGATCTCGTAGCCGAGCGCCTCGGCCGCGGCCATCCGGTAGCGCTTCACGGCGCCGAGGGACTCGGGCAGATCAAGGTGCTTCGCATAGGCGAGCGACGCGAGCGGCTCGCGGATCGTCCCCCACGTGTAGCCCGTCGAGGGCACGCCCGTCCAGCGGGCGACGAGCGCCGAGCGCATCAGCCCCTGGATGTCGAGGACGAGGTCGTAGTGCGCGGCCCTGAGCTCGCGCTTCAGGGCGGCGGCTTCGGCGCGCGTCTGGGCGCTCAGAAGGGCCTTCCGCCAACGGCGGAAGGCCGTCACGTGCACGACGCTCACGTCGGGCGCGAGCGTCGGGATGTCCGCGAAGGACTCCTCGGCCACCCAGTCGATCTGAACGTCGGGAAGCGCCCGGCGGATGTCGTGCGCAACGGGCAGCGCGTGGATGATGTCCCCCATCGAGGAGGACTTGATGATGAGGATCCGTCGGGGCGCGGTCATGATCCGGCAACCTCAGCGAGGAGCGCCTTCGGGTCCGCGCCGCGTTCGGCGCGCTGAGAGAGCTTCTTGCCGAGCTCGACCCCGGGCTGGTCGAAGGGGTTGATGCCGAAGAGGTGTCCGAGCATCGTCGTCTTGTGCTCGTACATCGCCATCAGGGCGCCGAGGCGCCGCGGCGTCACCGCGTCGAGGACGATCGTCGAGACGGCGTTGAAGTACGGGCTGTCGGAGTTGCGCGCCACGAGGGCCTCGGCCTGCGCGCGGACGTTGGCGAGGAGCACGCGGTAGTGCTCGGCATAGCGGTGGCCGGGCATCTCGCTCCAGACGAGGTCGATCGAGGTGCGCCCGGCGCCGTCGCGCAGCCACTGGTAGAAGCTGTGCTGGCCTTCGTCGCCGTTGGAGCCCCAGACGGCGAGGCCCGTGACGCCATCAATCTTCTCGCCCGAGGGGTCGTGGGTCTTGCCGAGCGACTCCATTTCGAGCTGCTGCAGCCAGGGCACGAGCACGCGCAAGCGCTCGTCGTAGGGCAGCAGGCAGTGCGAGGTGACGCCCATCTTCGTCGCGTTCCAGTACTCCATGAGCGCGAGGATCGCCGGCAGGTTCTCCTCGACGGGAGCCGTCACGGAATGGCGGTCCATTTCATTGGCGCCCATCAGGAACTCGGTGAAGGCTTCGGTGCCGAGCGCGACGGCGAGCGGCAGCCCGATCGAACTCCAGACGGAGAAGCGGCCGCCTACCCAGCTCCAGATGCGGAAGGCGCTCTCGGGCGGCAGGCACATGATGTCGGCCGCCTCGGGGTTGGCGGAGACCACCACCATGTGGCGGCTGCGGTCCGCGCCCACGATGCCGTTGTCGAGGAGCCATTGGTCCACGGCCGTGGCGTTCACCTGCGTCTCGCGCGTCGTGAAGCTCTTCGAGGAGACCACGACGAGCGTTGAGCGCGGGTTGCACGCGGAAAGTACGCGCTCGAGGAGCACGCCGTCCACGCTTGCGAGGAAGTGCAGCTTCAGGTCGGGGCGCGCGGTCTGCAGCGCGTGCCACACGGCGTGCGGCCCCATCTCGGACCCGCCGATGCCGATGTTGATCACGTCGGTGATGCGGTCGCCGCGGCAGCCGCGCCAGCGGCCCTCGCGCACGGCCTTCGCGAAGGCGAAGAGGCGGTTGCGCTCGGCGAGGACCTCGGTGTAGCGGGGCGCGCCCGCGGAGAAGGCGCGCAGCGACGTGTGGAGCGCCTGCCGGTGCTCCGCTTCGTTGACGACGGCGCCGTCGACCATCGCGCGGTGCGCCTCGAGGAGACCCTTTTCGCCGGCGAAGACGGCGAGGTCCCTGAACTCGTCGGCGGTGAGACGCTGGCGCGAAATGTCGAGCTTGATGCCGCACGCACAGGCGGGAGCGCGCTGCGGATCGCTTTCGCGCAGCATCGGAATGCGGGTCGTGATCTTCTTCGAAGAAGTCATGTCGGAAGAATTCCTCGTGGCTGTGGGCTTATTCGGGAAGGCGGATCGCGGGCTCGACGCGGCGCATCTCGTCGGTGAAGGTCTTTTCTATGCGACGCAGAGACGCCTCCGTGTCGCCCTCGAAGCGCAGCACCACGACCGGCGTGGTGTTGGAGCTGCGCGCCAGGGCGAAGCCGTCCTTCCACTCGACGCGCACGCCGTCGACCGTAATCACGTGCTCGGCGTCGGGGAAGCGCGCTTCGGCGCGGAAGCGTTCAATGAAGCGCTTGGGCTCCCCTTCGGCCATCGGAATCTGCAGCTCGGGGGTGTTCACCGCGTTGGGAAGCGCCGCGAGCGTGCCCGAGGGGTCCTCCGAGCGCGAAAGGATCTCGAGGAGCCGCACGGCCGCGTAGAGGCCGTCGTCGAACCCCGTCCAACGCTCATCGTTGAAGAAGAGGTGCCCGGACATCTCGCCCGCGAAGGGGGCCTTGGTCTCGCGCAGCTTCGCCTTCACGAGCGAATGCCCCGTCGGGCTGATCGTCGGCACGCCGCCCTTGGCGCGCACCCAGTCGACGAGCTTGCGCGAGCACTTGACGTCGTAGACGATGGGTTCGCCCGGATGGCGCGTGAGGATGTCCTCGGCGAAGAGCATCATCAGGCGGTCGGGGTAGATGATCTCGCCCTTGTTCGTGACGACGCCGAGGCGGTCGCCGTCGCCGTCGAGCGCGAAGCCGTAGTCGGCGTGCTCGTCCTCGACCTTCGCGATGAGGTCCTGGAGGTTCTTCGGCTTCGAGGGGTCGGGGTGGTGGTTCGGGAACGTGCCGTCCGGATCACAGAAGAGCGGCACGAGGTCCACGTTGAGGCGCGAGAAGAGCGCGAGCATGGTCGGGCCGCCGATGCCGTTGCCCGCGTCGGCGACCACCTTGAGGCGACGCTTGATCGTGATGCCGTTGATCGCCTTCTCGATGTACGGGGCGACGGCGTCCACCTTCACGACCTCGCCGGGCTTCTCGGCGACGGTCCATTCGCCCGCCTCAGCGCGGCGGCGGACGTCCTGAATCTTTTCGGCGAAGAGCGTCACGCCCGCCACCATCATCTTGAGGCCGTTCCATTCGGGCGGATTGTGCGAGCCCGTGACCGCGACGCCCGTGCCGTTGCCGAAGTGCTTCGTCGCGTAGTAGAGGACCGGCGTCGGCACGGCGCCCGCGTTGAGCACCTTGATGCCGGTGCTTGCAATTCCGTCGATCAGGGCGCCGAGGAGCTGCTCGCCCGACACGCGCCCGTCGCGCGCGACGCAGAAGGAGGGTGCGCCCGCCTCAAGCGCGAGCGAGCCGAGCACCCGGCCGACCGCGCGCACGGCCTCTTCAGTGAGCGTCTTGTCCACGACGCCGCGGATGTCGTAGGCCTTGAAAATGGATGGATCGAGCTGCATCTGCTTCCTGTCTCCTTCGGTTCTCTCTCTTCGGCCGCCGGCACCGCCGGCGTCCCGAACCCAACATTTTAATCGTGAGGCATATCCGCCCAAAAGCCTCCTGCGCCCGCCGGCGGGCGTTCAAATGCCCGGATATGCACCAAATTGTTCGGCAGGGCCCGCCGCCCCTTAGAATTCGGGCCACGGCGGCGCGCCCGCACCGGGTGCGCCCGCGCTCTAGGATTTTTCTCATGGACAAAGCCCAGCTCAACAAGGCCCGCGTGCTCGTCGCCGGCGACGCCATGCTCGACCGCTATTGGTTCGGCGACGCCGAGCGCATTTCGCCCGAGGCTCCGGTTCCCGTGGTGCGCGTCACCCGCACCGAGGAGCGCCTCGGCGGCGCGGCGAACGTCGCGCGCAACATCGCCACCGTGGGGGCGCGCTCGACGCTGCTCTCCGTCGTGGGCGGCGACGAAGCCGGCCGCACGATCGAGCGGCTGCTTCTCGCCGAAGGCATCACGCCGCAGCTCGAATTTGACCGTGCGCTCAAAACCACCGTGAAGCTGCGCGTCGTCGCCCGGCAGCAGCAGCTCGTGCGCTGCGACTTCGAATCCTCGCCCGCCGAGGAGAGCCTCAAGCGCCACCTCGGCCTCTTCTCGGAGCTTCTCACGGCGACGGACGCCGTCGTGCTCTCCGACTACGGCAAAGGCGGCCTCACCCACATCACCGCCATGATCGAGGACGCCCGCGCCAAGGACGTTCCCGTCCTCGTGGACCCCAAAGGGGACGACTACGCGCGCTACCGCGGCGCAACCGTGATCACCCCCAACCGCGCCGAACTCCGGCAGGTGATCGGCTCGTGGTCGAGCGAGGCGCAGCTCGTCGAGCGCGCGCAGAACCTGCGCCGCGAACTCGCGCTCGACTACCTCCTCCTCACGCGCTCCGAAGAAGGCATGACGCTCTTCGGGCCCGACGGGGAGCTCAACGTCCCCGCGCAGGCCCGCGAGGTCTACGACGTCTCGGGCGCGGGCGACACCGTGATCGCCGTCATGGCCGCGATGCTCGCCTCCGGGCGGCCGATCGCCGAGGCGGTGCGCACGGCGAACCGCGCCGGCGGCATCGTCGTCGGGAAACTCGGCACCGCCGCAGTATCCTTTGAGGAGCTCTTCGGCTGAGCGCCCTCCGCGGCGCCCGGCCCGGAGACCTCCGGAACACCCCCTCACTCCCCCGCACGCGCGGGACGCCCGGAACCCTCCGTCCGCGTCCCGCCCATCCGTTTTCAGGAACATTTTCATGAGCATTCTCGTTACGGGCGCGGCCGGCTTCATCGGCTGCAACAACGTTCTCGCCCTCAACGCACGCGGCGTCACCGACATCATCGCCGTGGACAACCTCGAGAAGAGCGAAAAGTTCGTGAACCTCACGAAGTGCACCGTCTCGGACTACTTCGACAAGCGCGACTTCATCGCCCGCGTGCGCGCGGGCACCGCCCCGAAGCCCGAGGCGATCTTCCATCAGGGCGCCTGCTCGGACACGATGGAGCTCGACGGCCGGTACATGATGGAGAACAACTACCGCTACACGCTCGAGCTCTACCGCTGGGCGCAGGAGCTGCGCATCCCCTTCATCTACGCCTCGTCGGCGGCGACCTACGGCGCGCACACCGAGTTCGTCGAGGACGTGCGCTTCGAGGGGCCCCTGAACGTCTACGGCTACTCCAAGTATCTCTTCGACCAGGTGCTGCGCCGCGAGATGGGCTTCCTTCGCGCGCCCGTGGTGGGCCTGCGCTACTTCAACGTCTACGGCCCGCACGAGCAGCACAAGGGCCGCATGGCCTCGGTCGCCTTCCACCAGTACTTCCAGTACCGGCGCGAACACAAGGTGAAGCTCTTCGAGGGCTGCCTCGGGTACGCCAACGGCGCGCAGTCGCGCGACTTCGTCTATGTGAAGGACGTCTGCAACGTGCTCATGCACTTCCTCGACCGTCCGGTCTCGGGGATCTACAACTGCGGCACCGGCCGCGCGCAGCCCTTCAACGCCGTCTCGCTCACGGTCGTCAACACGATCCGTGAGAGCGAGGGGCTCCCCGCCCTCACGCTCGAGGAGGCCGTGCAGTCGGGCGAGATCGAGTACGTGCCCTTCCCCGAAGCGCTAAAGGGCAAGTACCAGGCCTACACGCAGGCGAACCTCACGAAGCTCCGCGAGGCGGGCTGCGACGTCAAGTTCCACACCGTTGAGGAAGGCACGGCCGAATACATGAAGGCGCTCCTCAAAGAGTTCCCGAACGTCTGATGCGCCGCGCCGCCTTTCTCGACCGCGACGGCGTGATCAACATGGACCACGCCTACGTCCACGACCGGGAGCACTTCGACTGGATCCCGGGCGTCCTTGAGGGCGCCCGGATCCTCGCCGACGCGGGCTTCGCCCTCGTCGTCGTGACGAACCAGTCCGGCATCGGCCGGGGGTACTACACGGAAGCGGACTTCCTCGCCCTCACCGACTGGATGAAGGACGCCTTCGCCCGCGCGGGGGCGCCCATCGCGGACGTACGCTTCTGCCCCCACCATCCGGAGAAGGCCCTCGGGCGCTACCGCATCGACTGCGGCTGCAGGAAGCCCAAGCCCGGCATGATCCTCGCCGCGGCCGAGGCGCTCGGAATCGACCTCTCCCGCTCCATTCTCTTCGGCGACAAGCCGGGCGACTGCACGGCCGGACGGCTCGCGGGGCTCCCCGAACGGGTGCTCCTCGGGACGGACGGGCGCGCCGAGCCCGCCCTCTCGCCCGACGCGACCCGCACGGCACGCGACCTCCTCTCGGCGGTGCGCTCCGGGTGGTTCGCCAACTTTGCCAAGGACGCCTCATGAGCACCCGCTGCCCGCCTCCGGCCTTTGAACACAAGATCGTCCCGATGGAGGAGCTCGCGCGGCGCGCCGCCGAGCTCCCGAAGCCCGTCGTCTTCACCAACGGCGTCTTCGACATCCTCCACCGCGGCCACGTCACCTACCTCGCGCAGGCGCGGGCGCTCGGCGCCTCGCTCGTCGTCGCCGTCAACTCCGACGCCTCCGTGCGGATGCTCGGCAAGGGCGACGACCGGCCGATCAACACGGAGGCGGACCGCGCCGCCGTGCTCGCCGCCCTGGAGTCGGTGAGCCTCGTGGTGGTCTTCCCCGAAAAGGTCCCCCTGAAGCCCCTCGAACTCGCGCGACCCGAGATCTACGTGAAGGGCGGCGACTACCGCCCCGAAGACCTCCCCGAGGCGAAGCTCGCCGCGACCTGGGGCGGAAAGTGCGTGACGATCACCTTCGAGCACGAGCGCTCCACGACGGCGCTCCTGCGGAAGGTCCGCGCGCAGGGCTGACCACCCGCGGACCCCGCCCAATGAAAACGCCTCCCGGGACGACTTGGTCCTGCGGGAGGCGTTTTTTCGCCTTCAGCGGTCTGAAGGTGCTTCCGGTCAGTTGATCTTGAAGCCGCGCTTGCGGGCGAAGTGCACCGTCGCGTCGAGGAACCCCTGCTTGCTGCCGCAGTCGAAGCGCGTGCCTTCGAAGCGGTGCGCGTAGGCGGGCTGCTCCTGCAGGAGCGAGGCGATGCCGTCGGTGAGCTGGATTTCACCGCCCACGCCCGGATGGAGCTGCGCGAGGTGGTCGAAGATCTCCGGCTCGAAGACGTAGCGGCCGATCACGGCGAGGCGCGAGGGCGCGACGCTCGGGTCGGGCTTCTCGACGATGCCGCGCAGGCGCGAGGTGTTCTGCGTCTGGTCGTCCACGCTCACGATGCCGTACTTCTTCGTGTCCTCGGGGGCGACGTCCTGCACGGCAACGACCGAGCCGCCGCCCTGCTTGGTGCGCGCCTCGATGAGCTGCGAGACGGTCGAGCGCTTCGCGTCGATCAGGTCGTCGGCGAGGATCACCGCAAAGGGCGAGTCCTCCACGACGGGACGCGCGCAGAGCACGGCGTGGCCGAGACCGAGGGGCTGGGGCTGGCGGATGTAGATGCAGCGCACGCCGGGCGGAACGATCGAGCGGACGATCTCGAGGAGTTCGGCCTTGCCCTTCATCTCGAGCTCGCGCTCAAGTTCGGCGTAGGTGTCGAAGTGGTCCTCGATCGCGCGCTTGTTGCGGCCCGTGACGAAGATCATCTCGGTCACGCCGGCGGCGGCGGCTTCTTCGAGGGCGTACTGAATGAGGGGCTTGTCGACGATCGGCAGCATCTCCTTGGGCATCGCCTTGGTGGCGGGCAGGAAGCGGGTGCCGAGACCATTGACCGGGAAGACGACTTTGCGAACGGGCTTCATGAAATCTCTGTCTCTGATGGGTGTCTCACGGGGGCCGGCCGCGGCCCGGGCCTTATAGAATG